>NZ_CP073140.1 GCF_023035675.1 Borrelia hermsii DAH
ATGAAGGGTACAAAAAAACCTACCAACAAGCACCAACACAAGTTAATCGTTTTAATATCTACACTAAACTACATGAACTTAAAGTTTAAAAAATACACTCAAAGCAACATACTTTACTATTTTAATAACAATATGAAAAAAAATGGACAAAAGCCTGCTAAACTTAAAACACTACAAAGCTATCTTTATAAATTAGATAAAGAACTTAAAGTAACAATTAATTATCACAGACATTTGGGTGTTAACATGGGAACTGAAATTCATTACGAACTTAAATACTCCAAGAAAGAATGTTACCGCATAATCAATAAACTCTTTAGAGAGAAAAAAGAGGAAAGACACAAAAAGCGTTTTAATGCATATCTCGAAAAGACTTGCATTAAAAATAGGAATGTAGAAAAATGGGAGTGTTATAATAATAGATCTAATAAGAAAGAAGATAGAAATAAAAAATCAATAGAAAGACTACAAGCAAAAAAGTATGCTAAAAAATGTAACTTTAAATCAAATGCATTTTACTCTATTTTGAATCTACAAATAGAAAAAGATACTATGATTGAAGTATTTAAAGTTCTTAAAAGAACTGAAAACTTTCTTGAAAAGAGCATATACAGGAGACTCAATGGTATCAAGTTAATAAGAAGCAAACTTAAAAGTAAGCAACAAAAATTAAGCAAGATATTGGATGAAACAAAGATTAGCTTAAGAAATGAAGGATATGACAGTAAACAGTTAGAGGCCCAAATAAAAAATGTATACGAACAATATAAACACAAGCCGCACTTTATCATAGAGAACAATAAGTATGTTGACTTAAAGAAAATAATAGAAAAGCTTAAAAAATCAGTTGAACATATTAAAGCAACGACAAAAAAATATGACAAAGATATTAAAAACAACATATTTAGCATACTTCTTGATCAGTTAAAGCATAAAGTGGACACATCGGTTTTAGTACCAACACTGAAAGGTTACTTGGGCAGACAGGACAAATTAGAATATAATAAGGTATTTGATAACCATTATTACTACGATTTTTTGGAATTAGTGAAAGACAATAAAGATTATTTAAAATCAAGGGAATTTGAGAAAATTACCAGTTAAGGATTAATTATGGAAAGTGTATTAGAACGTCTTAAAGAAAAGGGATTAGAAATTAGAGGAAAAAGGAATAAGCCTATTTTCATAAAAATAGAAAGTAAAAATGACAGAACTTTATATCATACAAAGATAATGAGTGATTTGTATATATTTGGGATCAATAAAAATCAAAAGAATAAATTTTTTATTTCATTTAGAGGATTATTTAATCAAGAGAAAATAGAATCTTTTCATTTATTTTCTTTAAAAGGAAATGATAAATTTTTAGGTGTTTTTTATGGGTATAGGAAACCAATCAAGAATGTCGTAACAAGATATGAGGAAAATGGTATCATAAAAGCGTCTACATTTTCAAAAGCCTATTACATAGAATTTAGGTTTAAGAAGGGTAGCGTGTTTTGCTATCTTGTAGGAATTGCCTATTTGCTTAGAGAAGAAAAGTCTCATAAAAAGTATTACGATTCTTTAACGAAAACATTTTTAAGCTTAGAAGCACAAGTATATGAATTTTATGGTAAAAAGTTGCCAGATGGGGGTCTTATAAACAAATGGATAGAAAAAAACCTAAAATAATAACAATTGCATCAATTAAAGGAGGTGTTGGAAAAAGTACAAGTTCAATCATATTTGCAACACTATTATCCCAAAAACATAAAGTGCTTTTAATTGATATGGATACGCAGGCTTCTACTACTAGTTATTTCTATGGAATTTTTGAACAAAATAATTTTAACATAGTTTCCAAAAATATATATAGAGTTCTTAAAGGAACCGTAAGTATTAATAAAGCCATTGCAACAATAGACAAAAATTTAGATTTAATACCTAGTTATCTAAGTCTGCACTTATTTAATAAAGAAGCTATTAGTTTCAAGGAATTGAAATTGAATGAAGCTCTAACTTTTTTGAAAGTGAGGTATGATTTCATAGTATTGGATACTAATCCGAGCTTAGATTTTACTTTAGTCAATGCTTTAGTTGTTAGTGATTATATACTAATTCCAATGACAGCTGAGAAATGGGCTGTTGAAAGTCTACAGATATTAGAATTTTATATAAGAGAATTAAAATTAAAAGTTCCAACTTTTATTTTTATTACGAAATTTAAAAAAAATAATTCACATAAGTTTTTATTAGAAAATTTACAGTCAAAGAACAATTTTTTAGGCATTGTATCTGAAAGAGAAGATTTAAACAAAAAAATAGCAGAAAATAATATTTTTGATTTAAAGAAAGATTATATAAAAGAATATCAAGGTGTGTTGGAGCTTCTTTTAGAAAGGACTGGATTTAAAAATGAAATTTAATAGAGTCTAATTCTATATGCATAAAGGAGTAAGTGCATATTGTTCAGAATCCGAACGGTGTGTGAGTATTATATATGAATATAAAGATAAATAATAGAGTTTTAGCAAATGAAGAAGAACAGGAGAATGTAGTAAGTTATTATAATTCTTTGAAAGATAGGTTGAAAGAGAGTTTTAAAAGAGAAATTCATTATAAAGTAGAGGCTATTAAAATTTTAAAAGAAATAAAAGATAATGAATATTATAAATTGGATAATTACAATAGCTTTGAAAGTTTTGTTAAGGAATATAAAGTAGCTAAAACGCAGGCATATGCATACTTGAAGTTAGCTAGTGCATTACAAGATGGTATCCTTCAAGAGGATTATATCATAGAGCATGGCATTCATAATTCATTGGTTTTGATAGGAAATGAAAGAAATAAAACAATAAGGAAATTAAGACAAAATCCAATAAAACCTTTGCGTTTTCAACTTAAAAGTCACGATAGTTATGATTTTTATAAGAAAAATGCAAAGTTCACAAGTTTCTTAATGGATGAATTATTTAGAGATAAAAAAGATTTACTCGAAGAATTTATGAAAAAATTTAAAAGTTTAAAAGGCTAAGCGTAAGAAATGCTTATAAATAACTTAGCATATAAAACATATAGAGCAGAAGATTTAAAATGGAGTTCTAAAACTAAGGGGTTTACTGAGGAATCAGTGGGTTTCATTTTACTTCATAATGACAATTCTAATTTTGAAGTCTTAAGAGAAAAGATGAATTCATTAGAACAACAAGTGATTAATGTGTAACAAAACCTAATCAAAGATAGTGCATTTATTAAAGTAGAATTGAAACGAGATATATCTAATTTAGATATTAAAATAGAAACTGTAAAAATGAACTTAATATCAAGATATAAAATGTAAGCAATGAACTTAATGTTAAGATAAATCATGTAGAGCAAAATTTACTTAAGGAAATGCAAAATAACAATGCGATCTTTTGATAAGAAATGAAAAGAGATAGTGCAGTTTTAAGAGAAGAGTTAAAGAATAATCATGCAATATTATTAGAAAATCTTAAGATAGGGAATAGGGGGTTAAACCTTATTTTATTAATAGGAATACCAATAATCGTATATATTATTATGTCTATAATAAGTAAATTTTTTACAAACTAAAAGAGTTATAATGAATAAGGATTGATTTTATTTTAGATTTGGTGTATATTATGCATTAGTAGTGCTCTCATTTTAGTACTACCTTGTTTATGATCACATTCATAAGCCTTTAGAGCTTAATTAAGTATTCTTTTAAGAGTTTTTAATTAAGCTCTAAATTTTTTATCTTTAAGTTTAATAAGTCAATATTTAATAAAATTCTTTTTGATTGAAAACATTTTGTTAAAAATTTAACCAAAACTAATTTTTGATACTATTTGTTTTGAGTAATACATTATAGAAGTGTTAAAAAATGCATAATGCAAGTCATATAACAAGAAATGAAATGCAAAATACGAGCAGTATAACAAAAAGTGAGGTAACAAATACAAGTAATATAATAATAAGTAAAACGAATTTAAATAATATTGCAGAAGTATGGTAAGCATATAAGAATATAAATGGACTTTAAAGAAAAGATTTCTGATTTTAAGCAATTTTATGATGCTAAAGAGCGTTTGTTAATGGGGCTCTTATTTCTGAAGGGTATGTAATATTGCTTTCATTTGATCCTTTTCCCTAAAATTTTTGCTATTAATGCTTCATTCTGTAAAAAGTTAGCCATTTCTGTTAAGTTAAGCCTCACCAACTTCAATTCTGTGAACTTTTATGTTAAATGGTGTGGCTATTTTGCGATGTTTAGTGAAGTTTCATCATTAACTACGACAGCCAAATGTGTGTGTATGATGGAGATAGCTAAGTTTTAATACTGCTGGGAGTGCAATAGAGCCTTGTGCCTCCTTTTAATTTATGCATTAGCCTCAGCATCAAAACTATTGTTAGCAAATAGCTCTGATGCCTTACAAAGAACAAGAAAAGCGTTCCCCTTAAATGACTTTACATTTTTTGTATTTATTTCTTATTAATTATCAGTTACTAACAGTAAATTTAGGGGTGATCTGATCATGACTTATAGGAGTATCATTAGCATTAATTTTTATATCTTCTTTAACCGTTTTAAGTCCTCCATTAATTGTTTTCCTTATTGCAATAGTGTGTATCTGATGATTTAGTAGCTGCACTTACTGTTATTCCTTTAATTTCAGTAGCAATAATCTCTTGATCATCGGTACTATCATTAACATTGCTGCCTTTAGCCATAGCCTTTAATGCTATACCTCCTGTTATAGTTGCATCTTTAGGTCTACCAGTAGCGTTAAAAGCCCCATTATTATTCTTGGCAAATTTAACAGCATCGCCATTATCCTTAATCATAGCTTGCAGAATATCAGCAACCAGTTACTTCTCCAACAGCCTTTGCTGTGCCATTATTATTATCTCTTGCGCTACCCACCTCCCATCTTCAGCCTTTTATCGGTACCATTATCAGCGCTTTCTACATCTTTAAGTACTACATTTACAATATTTCCAATTCCTTCGCTAAGGAACTTAACCGAAGCTTCTTCAGCAGCAGTGCCAGTTGTTGATTGATCGGGAATATTACCAATTGGAGCATTAACATTACCAATAGCTTCATTTACTGTCTTTGCTACGTCAATTATCTTATCAAGTGTTTCAGCAACTAGTTTGTTAATATCGGTCTCTGTTTCAGCTGCATTAGGATTACCTCCACTCTTTATGTCTGATGCCATTTTTGAAGGGATTCCTTAGTAGATGTTACAGTGTCCTGAATCTTTTTAAAGTAACTTAACTTACAATAAAAACATACTTTTAATATCATACTTACAATTATTTATATTCAATCTTTACTCATATAAACAATTTTATATACAAAGAAACATTCCCTAAATAATATTAAAAGCTAAAAGCATTACGCTCCTAGCTTCCTATTTCTTTTTAACTTTATTTTTCCCTGCTCTTACCTTTTACTTAATAACTTATCTATAATAACTATTTAAATTATTTATTTCCTAGTTAGTTATTTTGAGAAGGTTTTTCTCCCTTAACAGGAGTTGTAAGCTCTGCTATTGCAGCTTCTACCGTCTCATTAGCAGCTTTTAACAATCCATCTATTGCTGTGTTTAAAGCAATAAGATCTTTTGCGCCTTTATCTCCATTAGCATCACTTTTAAGTAGGGCTTTTTTTGCATTCTCATCAGAAGCATCTTTTTTGCCAAGATCACCACTTGCTCCTTTCACTGTATCTGTAAACTTTTTACTTGCAGTTTTAGCAGCAGTAACCCTTGCTTTCAATTCAGTAGAAACCCCATCTTGTTTCTCTAATTTTTCCAATTTAGTGCTTACAGCAGATACTATACTATATGCTCCTGAAATTAAAGAACCATTTTGACCGCCATCATCACCAAGACTACCCGAACCCTCAACTTTCTTTCCAATAGCTTTAACAAGCCCATCTATTGACTTAACTAGAGTCTCTACTTCTTTAGCACTTGTTGCAAAAGCACTAGCCTCTTTTATCTTTTTACTTATTTTTGCCAAATCAAGTACTGTTCCGTCAGACTTAGCTACTTCGTCATTTTTAAGCTCTGGGCCTCCATTATTACATGACATAAACACCATAAATAAAGTCATTATTATTGCACTTATTCTTTTTCTCATTTTCATTATTTCATGCCTTCCTATATCATAAAAAAATAAAACCCCACAATAACTTTTCGATGTTGACATAAAATAAGACTTATTATTATCCGGTTTTTTCTATTTTTGTTTTACTTAAACAAATTAGACTTACTTTTAAAATATTTGATTACAATAAAAATATACTCTTAATCTAACACTTGAAATCAATTTTATTCAATCTAAACGCTATAAACAATTTTAAATAAAGTAAAGATTGCCTAAATAATATCAGAATCTAAGAGCATAGCGATCCTAGATTTATATTTGTTGACTTTATTTTTCCTGTTGCTTACCTTTTACTTAACTTTTAATCTTATAATAATCATTTAAATTTATTTATACCTATTAAGAACTTAGCAGGAATTTTTGGCTTAGCAGGGTTGTAAATTCCTTAATCGCAGTTTCTACCATCTTATTATCAGCCTTTAACAATGTAACAATTGCTGTGTTTAGGGGCAAACAATCTCTTTTTCTCCTTTATCGCCAGAAACATAACTTTTGTCGATAGCTTTCTTGACATTAGTATGAGTAGTGGTGATGTTAGCAAGTCCCAAATCATCCTTCGAATTTTTCAACTAGCCTGTATATGCTTTAGACTCACGCACAACACCCTGAACTTTATCACTTAAATCTTTAGAATTAATAGATTCTTCAATTTTCAACTTTGCTGATTTTATTTTATAGTTTCAGCTAAATTATATGCCTCTGCTAACAACGGAGTATATTGAGCCGTAGCACCAGCATTGGCGTCCAACCCAGCTGAACCTATTTTTTCTCAATATCTTTAGCAAGATTGTCTACTGATTTAACTAAAGTATGAACTTCTTTAACACTTACTGCAAAAGTACTAGCCTCTTTTATCTTTGCACTTATTTTTGCCAAATCAAGTACTGTTCCGTCAGACTTTGCCACTTTGAAGCCCTGGGCCTGCATTATTACAAGGAATAACATAAGAACATAAAATTTGAGAGCTTAATAAAAATTCTTAAAAAAATAATTAACCAAGCCTTAAAGGCTATTAAAAACCGATCATCTAAAGGTAATCCTAAAATGGCTAGCACTACTGATAAGTAATATACGTTGAATTTAAAATAAAATTAATCCTTATTTACAACAATTTTTCGGTTTATAAAGAATTTACTTATTATCGACATGATTATAGATATAATAATTGGTATTCCTATAAGGGATATAAGGTTCAACATTCTATTCCCCACCTTAAGCTTTTCTAATAATATTGCATGGCCATTTTTCATTTATTCTCTTAAGATTAAATTGTTATTTTGTATTTATTTAAGTAAATTGTTATCTAAATTAGATATGTATTTTTGTAAAGTCTTCTCTACATTAATGATTTGTTGTTCTAATGAATTCATCTTTTCTCTTAAGACTTCAAAATTAGAATTATCATTATGAGGTAAAATGGAATCCAATATTTCTTCAGCAAACCCTCTTATTTAAGAACTCCATTTTAAATTTTCTGTTTTATATGTTCTATATGTTGAATTTTTCATAAACACTCCTTACCCTTCACCCTTTAAACTTCTAAATTCATTTACAAACTTCTCCAATATTTTCTTTTCACTTGAAAAAAGCTTATCTAATATAAATCCTGTAAGTTTTGCATTTTTTTATAAAAATCATAACTAGATTGATTTTTAAGCTGAAATTTTAATGGTTTTATTGGATTTTGTCTTGAAGATTTGCTTCTCATTGATAAATTAACCACATTTCTATAAATACTCTTAGATTTCTTTTGCCTAATGTTTTCTATATTTATACTTTCTATTTACCACTTTTTTATAAATCTTTAAGTATAGGAAAGCTTGACTTCTAGATATTATAAATTTTGATAAAAAATCTTCAAATTTTTTGTAACCATCAATAATATAAAGTTTTTTTCTCTTATCTGATGAAGAATTTGCATTGTTTTGATTTCATTATCAATATCATTTATCACAATTCTATGAGTTGATCCTTATAACTCCTATATTCAGGTTCTTCATTCCCAAATTCTTGAATATTGCTATTTCTAGTATTTAAAATAATTTCTTTTTTCCTTGAACCTGCCATTCAAAACTCCTAAATTCTTATTATCCTTAAAAAGTTTGCCGGCAGACTTTTTAAGGATGCGCTCTAATGTGCTTTTTGTCCCTTTATAGTACATTTCTTGACTATTAGGCCTTAATTCGTTAATAAAGATTTTTAATACTATTAGAAAAATGCATCCTTCCTTTAATAAAATTGTTGTATTTTATATGCAAAATCTCTTCAATATCTCTAAAAGTATTTCTATTTTTGATAAACTGATTTTCTACTATTGACACATCAATCTTTTTTTCCTTATCATTTCAACTTTTCTTATTTTCTCCATCAATATAGGAAAAGCTTCAACGGCCGGCCCATCTCTCAGTTTGAATAGGAATTATAACTTTATTTGTAATATTTAAAGCATTATATATAAAGAGCTTAGACTAGGCAGTGTATCAATTATTACATAATCAAAATTATAATTGGGCAAAGTTTTATTAAAATAAAACTTTAGTATGAGCTCCTTATAAGAGGATATATTCCTTCTCAAATTTGCATAAAATTGGATGAGATGGAATTATCTGCATATTATCATTAATCCGGTTTAAAAACTTTTCAAATATAACTTTTTATTCTTTCTTTAAGAGATAATAAATATTATTATCATTAATGTCTTTTATATATCTTAAAAAATAACTTGCTAGACTATTTTGTGGATCTAGAGCAAATAATAATATTTTCTTATTCATATCTCTTAAGATATAGCTAAATACAATGGCTACCATACTTTTGCCAACACCACCCTTAATTGATGTGATTGTTATTATTTCTGTTTTTTCAATCCATCTGGTTATAATTCCCCCATCTGGCAATATTTTATTGTAAAATTCATATACTTTCTTTTCTAGCTTTAAAAGCTTCTCAGCTAAAGATTTGTAATATTTTATATTAATCTTTTCTCTTTTGAGTAAACTAGAAATCCCTTTAATGTAACAACAAACACTTTCCTTTTTAAATCTAAATTCTATGTTATCTCTTTTGACCTTAATTTCCAATTCTTTTTTTGAGGCGTTCTAATATGCTCCCATAACTAGTTCTTAACTGGTAATTTTTTCAAATTCCCCTGATCTTAAATAATCCCTATTATCTTTTACTATCCCCAAAATCTCGTAGTAATAATGTTTACTAAACATCTTGCCATACTTCAATTTGTTCTGTTTATTTAAATGATCTTTTAATATTGGAACTAATACCGATGTATCCTACTTTATGTTTTAACTGATCAAGAAGTATACTAAATACGTTGTTTTTAATGTCCTTCTCATCTTCTTTTGTGTTATTTTTAATGTGTTCGATTGATTTTTAAGTTTTCCTATTATTTTTTCTAAGGCACTGTACTTATTGTTCTTTATGATAAAGCGTGGTTTTTCTTTATATTGTTTGTATACGTTTTGTATTTCTAACTGTTTACCGTCATATCCTTCATTTTCTAATTGAATTCTTGTTTCATTTAGTATCTTACTTAATTATTTTTACTTACTTTTAAGTTTACTTTTTCTTGACTTGATACCATTAATTCTCTTATATATACTTTTTTCAAGAAAATTTTCTGTTCTTTTAAGTACTTTAAGTACTTCAATTGTAGCATCTTTTTCTAGTTTTAAATTCAAAATAGAGAAGAATGTATTTGATTTGAAGTTGCACTTTTTAGCATGCTTTTCTACTTGCAGTTTCTCTATTTCTTTTATGTCTTTCTTCTCTCCTTTATTATAAGCATTATAATAAAGCTCCTCTTTTTCTACACTGCTATTTTTAATGCAGATCTTTCCAATATATGGTATTAGCAAGTTGTAGTAGTGGTGGGGTTGCGGAAGATCCTCAGAGTAAATTTTTAAAGTCAGTAATAGACTTAGGTAATGATTTTTTAAATGTGTTTACATCATTTGGAGATATAGTTTCCAAGGTATTAGGTTTTAGTACAGAGACAAAAAAGTCTGATGTTGGGGCTTATTTTAAGACAATACAAGATACTATACAAGGCACTAAGGACAAGCTTAATAAAATTGTTACTGACATGAAGAGAGAAGGAAATCCTAATGCTTCTGCAACTGAGACTGCGGTAAAAACACTAATTGATAATACTCTTGATAAGATAATAGAAGGAGCAAAGACTGCTAGTGATGCTATTGGTACCGCTAGTGACCCAATTGGTAATGTTGCTAGTCAGGGTTCTGGTGGTGTTGCAGGCATTGAAGTTGATAAGCTAGTAAAGGGAATTAAAGATATAGTAGATATAGTACTTAAGAGCGAAGGGAAACATGATGCTGGTACTGATAAAAAAGCTAGTGATGGTTCTACTTCAAGAACTGCCAATGGCGGTACTGATGAAGCAGGGAAGTTATTTGGCGCTACTTCTAATAGTGGAGTTGGTGCTGCTGCTGGTGACGCAAAGAAGGTAGCGGCTGATTCAGCTAAAGCAGTTGGAGCTGTAACTGGTGCTGATATTTTAAAAGCTGTAGTTAAGAATGGTGATGCCGCTGCAGCCAATGCTAAAGATGCAACTATAGCAGGAGCTATAGCATTAAGAGCTATTGCTAAAGATGGTAAATTCCCTGGCGTTACTGTTACTGCGGCTGCTGATAATCCTGATTATGCTACTGCAGTTAAAGGGGCAGCAGTAAGTGCAGTTACTAAAGCACTAGACACACTAACTATTGCAATAAGGAAAACAATTGACGCAGGACTTAAGGCTGTTAAAGAAGCGATGAAAATTAATGCTAATGATATTCCTATAAGCCCTGAACAGAACACCCCTAAAGCTACTACTAATAACTAGTTAAGGATAAATATAAAGGATAAAGTCATTGTAAGGGAAACGCTTCTCTTGTCTTTTGTGAAGCAGGGAAATTATTTGCTATAAGGATAAAAGGCAATGAATAAGATAAAAGGGGCACGGAAAAAAAATGAGGAAAAGAATAAGTGCAATAATAATGACTTTATTTATGGTATTAGCAAGTTGTAGTAGCGGTGGGGTTGTGGAAGATCCTAAACATGTGTATTTAACATCTATAGCTAATTTAGGGAAAGGATTTTTAGATGTTTTTGTGACTTTTGGAGATATGGTTACTGGAGCTTTTGGTATTAAAGCAGATATTAAGAAAAGTGATATTGGTAAGTATTTCACTGATATTGAAAAAACTATGACATCTGTTAAAGAGAAGTTGCAAGCAGAAGTTGCAAAGAATGGTAATTACATAAAAATTAAGGAAGTAGTTGATAAGTTTATTGCTGACACATTAGATAATATTGCTGTTGGTGCAAAAGAAGCAGCAAAAGGTGCAACAGGTAGTGATGCTATTGGTGGCGCTACTAATGCAGGACAAGATGCTATACCTGCAGATGCTGCAAGTGTTAACTTGCTTGTTAAAGGAATTAAAGAAATAGTTGGAGTGGTTTTAAAGCAAGGTGAAGGAAATGCAAAAGCTACTAAGACAGCAGAGAATGAGCAAAAATCAATTGGCAAATTGTTTGGTAGTGCCAAAGATAATAGTACTGATGCCATAGCAGGAGCAGCAAGTGCATCAATTGGATCTGTAAGTGGTGCTGATATCTTGAAAGCTATTGCTAAGTCTGATGATGCTAAAGATGTTGCGATTGATACAGCCAAAGATGCTGCAAGTATTGCTATTGCCAAGAAAGAGGATAAGAATGATCTTGATGCTGTGGCAAAGAAAGATGCAGTTATTGCAGCTGGCATTGCACTCAGAGCAATGGCTAAAGGTGGTAAGTTTGCTGTTAAGAATGAAGAGAAATCTGCTCATGCAGTAAACGGAGTAGCAGCAAGTGCAGTAGGCAAGACGCTAAGTACTCTAATAATAGCAATAAGAAATACACTTGATAGTGGTTTAAGAACAATAAATGAGGCTCTTGCTACAGTTAAACAAGAAGATAAATCTGTAGAAGCTACTAATCCTACAGAAGCAACAACTAGTGGGCAGTAAATAAAGAACTAGTTAAGGGTAAATATTAAAGGATAAAGTCATTGTAAGGGAAACTTTTCTTTTGTTTTTGATGAGAAGGGTAGTTTACCTTACAATAATTTTATTATTTATCAGTTATTAGCAATAGCTTTAGGGGTGCTATGTTCAGGGCTTATAGGAGTATCATTAGCATTAATTTTCATCGCTTCTTTGACAGTCTTAAGTCCTGCGTCAATTGTTTTCCTTATTGCAATAGTTAGTGTGTCTAGTGCTTTAGTTACCGCACTTACTGCTGCTCCTTTAACTGCAGGAACAGCATCATTAGCATTATTTCCATTAGCAAACTTACCATTCTTAGCCATGGCTCTTAATGCTATAGCTCCTGCTATAGTCCCATCTTTTGCATTAGCAACACCAGCATTAGCAATAGCAACAGTATTCTTAGCTAATTTAGCAGAATCCCCCTCATTTTTAACCATAGCTTGTAATATGTCAGCACCAGTTACAGCTCCAACAGCTTTTGCTGCATCAGCTGCCGCTTTTTTATCATCCCCAGCAGCACCAGTAGTACCATCAAACAATTTTCCTGCTCCATCATTATTTCTTACATTAAGCTCCTCAGCCTTTTTATTATCCCCCGCCTCAGGATTTCCTTCTTTCAGTACCACATTTACAATTGACTTAATTCCTTTTACTAGGTTTGTAACTTCACCTGCAGTTCCAGCAGCATTCTGAGTAGCAACATTACCAATTGGGTCACTAGCGGTACCAATAGCATCACTAGCAGTCTTTGCTCCTTCTATTATCTTATCAAGAGTATTATCAATTAGTGTTTTTACCGCAGTCTCAGTTGCAGAAGCATTAGGATTTCCTTCTCTCTTCATGTCAGTAACAATTTTATTAAGCTTGTCCTTAGTGCCTTGTATAGTATCTTGTATTGTCTTAAAATAAGCCCCAACATCAGACTTTTTTGTCTCTGTACTAAAACCTAATACCTTGGAAACTATATCTCCAAATGATGTAAACACATTTAAAAAATCATTACCTAAGTCTATTACTGACTTTAAAAATTTACTCTGAGGGTCTTCCGCAACCCCACCGCTATTACAGCTTACTAATACCATAAATAAAGTCATTATTATTGCACTTATTCTTTTTCTCATTTTTTTTCCGTGCCCCTTTTATCTTATTCATTGCCTTTTATCCTTATAGCAAATAATTTCCCTGCTTCACAAAAGACAAGAGAAGCGTTTCCCTTACAATGACTTTATCCTTTATATTTTGACGATTTATTTAGTAGTAGGTTGAGCATCCCCAGATTCAGTAGCATCAGTTTCAGTAATCTCAGAATATTTTATTCCCTTTACTGCTTCTTTAATTTTACCAAGTTCTAGATTTACTGCTTTTCTAATTATTACGTCCAGTATCCCTAATACCTTATTTACTGCACTTGCTGCTGCTGCTTTAACTGCACCATCTTCATTAGCAGCAGGTTGAGTAAATTTACCACCTTTAGTCATTGCCTTTAACGCTACTGCTGCTGCTAGGTCAGCATTAGTAGCTGCTGTACCATTATTATTTGCAGCGTTAGTAGCAGTAGCTAGTTGTCCAGCGTCATCATTAGCCGCAGCAATTCCGTTTTTAGTTTTAGCATTTTTAATTTTATCAATCATTGCCCATGGATCGGCTTTAGCCACTTCATCAGCTAGTTTAGTAGCATCACCCGCAGCAGCTTGAGCATTATGAATTATTGCTTTAGGTCCATTAGCATTAGCAACAGCAGTCCCAGCATTTCCTTTTTCAATTTTTACACCGGAGTTAGTAGCGACATCAATTATTTCTTTAACCCCTTCAATAACAGTTTTAACGCTAGCTTCTTCAGCGGGCGCTGCCCCATTAGCAATAGATACACCATCAGCAATATCAGTATTGCCAACCGCCCCAGCTAGCTTAGTTATAGAATCAATTAGTTTTGTAAGTACTGCACTAGCACTATTAATAACAGATTTAACCCCTGTAGTATCAGCATGTGGCGCTGCGGTTACTTCTTTTAACAACTCATCTAACTTAATCTTAGTGTCTTTAAGTCCCTTTCCTACACCTTCAAAGTGTTCTCCCACTTTACTTATCTTTATCATCGGATTTAACAGCATTAAATCCTAATGCATCACCTATTGCATTTCCAAAAATTCCAAATATATCTTGAAATCCTTGCCCTATCTTTACTAATGAATCAAAAAATGTATTCTTACTTTCTGCTGCTAGTTTCTCAGCCTCAAGTTGATTACTACAGCTTGCTAATACCATAAATAAAGTCATTATTATTGCACTTATTCTTTTCCTCATTTTTTTTCCGTGCCCCTTTTATCTTATTCATTAGCTTCATCATTAGAATTATCGTTAGCGAATAGTTTTTCTACCTTACAAAAGGCAAGAGAAAAGTTTTCTTTAAATAACTTTATATTTTTAGTAGTATAACTTCTTAGTTATCAGCAGTAGCTTTAGGGGCATTCTGTTTAGGGCTTGTAGGAAGTATAATTAGCATTAATTTTTATAGCTTCTTTAACAGTTTTAAGTCCTGCGTCAATTGTTTTTCTTATTGCAATAGTTAGTGTGTCTAGTGCTTTAGTTACTGCACTTACTGCTGCCCCCTTAACTGCAGTAGCATAATCAATATCGGCAGCAGAAGCATTAGCAAACTTACCATTTTTAGCCATGGCTCTTAATGCTATACCTCCTGCTACAGTTCCATCCTTAGGAGAATTGACATCAGTATTAGCGGTAGGATTATTAGTAGCTAATTTAGCGGCATCACCATCTTTAATAATAGCTTGCAAGATAGCAGTACCTGTTACTGCTCCTACTGCTTTAGATGCATCAGCACCTGCCTTCTTTGCAGAGCCAGCAGTAACAGCACCATTGTCAGCAGCATTACCAAATAACTTTCCTACATCGCCAGCATTAGCTCCACGTTCAGTAAGCCCATCGGCTTTTTTATCAGTACCAACATCAGCATTTCTTATATCTTTAAGCACTACATTTATAATCTTTCCAATCCCTTCACTAAGAGACTTAACCGAAGTCTCCTCAGCCTTAGCACCGACACCATTAACAGCAATATTAGCAATTGGGTCACCAGCATCACCAATAGCCTCACTTGCGGTCTTTGCTCCTTCTATTATCTTATCAAGTGTTTCACTAATTAGCTTGTTAACAGCGGTCTCTGTTCCAGCTGCATTAGGATTTCCTTTTCTCTTCATGTCAGTAACAATTTATTAAGCTTGTCCTTAGTGCCTTGTATAGTATCTTGTACTGTCTTAAAATAAGTCCCAACATCAGATTTGGTCTCAGCATTAAAACTTAATACACTAACAACCATATCCCCAAAAGATGTAAACACATTTAAAAAATTATTACTTAAGTCTATTGCTGACTTTAAAAATTTACTCTGACTGTCCTTTCCTCAGCAACTGCTCCTAAATAACAGCATAAGCTAAGAGCATAGCCATTCCTAGCTCTCTTTTGATCGACTTTATTTTTCTAGTTACTTATCTTTTAATTGAATACTAACTTTATAATAATACTTAAAATTATTTATACCTTAGTTAAGATTGACCAGGGATTGCTGGCTTAGCAGGGGTTGTAAGCTCTGTAATTGCGGCTTCTACTGCATAGTTAGCATCCTTTAACAATCCATCAATTACTGTGCTGAGATCACCAGTTTCCTTAGTCCCTTTACTGTTATCAGCATTACCTTTCTTTATAGCCTTTATAGCTTTAGCATTTTGCTCAAGGTTAGCATTCTGTCCTTTTACTTTAGTTAAGAAATCATCACTTTCCTTTTTAGCAGCAGTAACCTTCCCCTTCAATTCATCAGAAACATTATCTGCTTGGGTTTCTAACTCTGCCAATTTAGTCTTTACATTAGTTATTGCCTGAAATACCCCCGCAACTAAAGACTCATTTTTATCTGCTTCAGCAGTAAGCCCATTTGAATCAATTTTCTTTCCAATAGCTTTAGCAAGCTTATTTATTGTACTAGTAATCTTTGCAGATTTATCTTCTTGTTTAACTGTAGCTAATGCTTCATTTATTGTTCTTAAGCCACTATCAACCGTATTTCTTATTGCTATTATTAGAGCACTTAAAGTCTTACCTACTGCACTTGCTGCTACACCTTTAGCGGCTTTAGCTTCAGTCTTATTGTCACCAATATCCTTAACAATAAATTTACCATCTTTAGCTATTGCTATCAGAACTATTTCTGCTGCTATTGCTGCATCTTTTTTTGCTGCATCCCCAAGTTTTTCATAATTAGCAGTATTAGTACCTTTAGCTAAAGCCAGACCTGCTGTATCTTTCGCATCCTTAACCGCACCATCTTTCGTAGCATTAGAATCCGCAGCAGCAATAGCTTGCAATATGTCAGCGCCAGTTACTGCTCCTATTGATGCACTTGCTGCTGCTACATGTTTATCTTCAGCACCATTATTAGCCGCAGTCTGGGCCCCAAATAGCCTACCAATATCCTTTTTATCATCATTAACAGGTTTAGTCTTATCCGCTTGTCCATTTCCTTTTTTTATTACCAAATCAACTATTTCTTTTATTCCCACAATCAGATTCTTTACACTTCCTGCATTAGGACTATTCCCAGCCGCATCAGATTTTACAACCTCACTAATTGATGCTCCACCAGTAGCACCACTAGCTGCTTTCTTTGCTCCTGCTGCGATCTTGTCTAATACTTCTGCGATAAACTTATCAACGACTTCCTTCACTTTTACGTAATTATCATTCTTTGCAACTTCATCTTGCAATTTCTTTTAACTGATGTCATAGTGTTTTCAATATCAGTGAAATACTTACCAATATCACTTTTCTTAGTATCTGCTTTAATACCAAAAGCCCCAGTAACCATCTCTCCAAAAGCCACAAAAACATCTAAAAATCCCTTTCCTAAATTAGCTATAGATGTTAAATACACAGTTTTAGGATCTTCCGCAACCCCACCGCTATTACAGCTTACTAATACTATAAATAAAGTCATTATTATTGCACTTATTCTTTTTCTCATTTTTTTACGTGCCTCCTTTTTGACTTTATTTTTCCCTGCTCTTGCAGCTTACTTAATCAGAGAAACTACACTCCTGCATTAAACGCAAGAAAAGTGTTTCCCTTACAATGACTTTATCCTTTATATTTATCCTTAACTAGTTATTAGTAGTAGCTTTAGGGGTGTTCTGTTCAGGACTTATAGGAATATCATTAGCATTAATTTTCATTGCTTCTTTAACAGTTTTAAGTCCTGCGTCAATTGTTTTCCTTATTGCAATAGTTAGTGTATCTAGTGCCTTAGTGACTGCACTTACTGCTGCGCCTTTAACCGCAGCAGTAACATCATTATTAGCAGCAGTGCTATCATTAGCAAATTTGCCGCCTTTAGCCATCGCTCTTAACGCTATACCCCCTGATATAGTTCCATCCTTAGGGACAGCAATAGCAGTGCCGGTTGTTTCTTTAGCTAATTTAGCAGCATCACCATTATCTTTAATCATAGCTTGTAATATGTCAGCACCAGTTACAGCTCCAACAGCTTTTGATGCATCAGATGCAACTTTTTTGGAATTGGCTTGATCACCAGCCGCATTGGCGAATAATTTCCCTGCTTCACCATCAGCAGCAACAGCAGTTCTTATGGTAAGGCCATCGGCTTTTTTATCGGTACCAGCATCATGTTTACCTTCATCTTCAAGCACTACATCTACAATTGACTTAATTCCTTTTACTAGACTATCAATATCAGTCCCAGCAGCTCCAGCAGCATTACCAGCACCACCAGCAGCAACATTACCAATTGGGTCACTAGCGGTACCAATAGCATCACTAGCAGTCTTTGCTCCTTTTATTATCTTACTAAGAGTATTGTCAATTAGTGTTTTTACCGCAGTCTCAGTTGCAGAAGCATTAGGATTTCCTTCTCTCTTCATGTCAGTAACAATTTTATTAAGCTTGTCCTTAGTAGATATTGCAGCATCTTGTATTTTCTTAAAGTGGTTTTCCTGCTTTACAGAAAGCAAGAAAAGATTTTTCATTAAATGACTTTATCCTTTATACTTACCCTTAACTAGTTTTTCGCTTGCTGACCACCAGTTGTTGCTTCTGTTGTATTAGTAGCTTCTGCTGACTTATCTGCTTGTTTAACCGTAGCAAGAGCCTCATTTATTGTTCTTAAACCACTATCAACTGTATTTCTTATTGCTATTATAAGTGTACTTAAGGTCTTACCTACCGCACTTGCTGCTGCTCCATTTACTGCATTAGCAGATTTCTCTTCATTTTGCTTAGCAGTAAATTTACCATCCTTTGCCATTGCTCGCAGTGCAATGCCAGCTGCTATAACTGCATCTTTTTGATCTG
The DNA here is from genome assembly GCF_023035675.1 of Borrelia hermsii DAH. Taxonomy (NCBI): domain Bacteria; kingdom Pseudomonadati; phylum Spirochaetota; class Spirochaetia; order Spirochaetales; family Borreliaceae; genus Borrelia; species Borrelia hermsii. The sequence goes on from NZ_CP073140.1 coordinate 18,588, forward strand.
CTTTAAACTCTTTAGCCTCTTTCTTAGCCGCAGCAATCCTCGCTGCATTCTCTGCTTGATCAATCCCAATCTCATTATTAGCAGCTTCAACGGACTCAGCAATAGCTTGAAGTATGTCAGCACCACTTACTGCTCTTATTGATGCGCTTGTTGCTGCTGCTTGTGCCTCTGTGCCATCAGCAGCGTTAGTACCAAGCAACTTACCAGTAGCTTCTGCATTTCCTTCATTTTCTTTTAAAACTATTCCAACAATAATCTTAATTCCTTTAACAAGAGCGTTGACACTTGCTGCTTCTGCAGGTGCCGCATCCTGACCGGCAGTAGCACCACCAATAGCAATAGCGCCAGTAGCCCCTTTAGCTGCTTCCTTTGCTCCTGCTGCAATTTTATCTAATGTCCCTGTAATAAACTTGTCAACAACTGTTTTAACTTTTGCGCAATTACCATCAGTAGCGCCTTCTTTACCAAGCGTATCACTCTTTGACTTCGGTTTTTCCAAGAATGTCTTACTTTCAGTCTTAGTTGCAGTAACCTTTGCCTTGAGATCACCAGAAATTTTAGCTACTTCCCTTTCTAACGCTTCCAATTTAGTACTTACAGTCAATATTACTTGAAATACCCCCGTAATTAACAATCCATTATGATTTTTGGCATTATCAGTACTAAGTTGATCGGACTCTTGTTGAGTTTTCTTTCCAATAGCTTTAGCAAGAGCATCTATTGACTTAACTAGGGTTGCTATTTCTTTAACACCCGTTGCAAAACTATTATAACGATAACCATCATCTGATTTAAATAGGGCCGTATGCTGTAAATTTTCTCTTTCTATTATATTGCTCCCAAAGTCAAACTGACGTGTTTAACCAGCTATTCCTTAAACTCAAGAGTATGTTTACTATACCCAAGCCTTATATGCCCTTTGATATGATGCTACAACTTTATAACGTTCATTGGAATTACATATGCTTATTTTTTAAATGGATTTAGATTATTTATCTGAAGTAATGTTAAGATTTTCCTTTCTGAGATAGCATCTATTCTCTTAAATCTATGCATACTCTTATATGCTTTCCATACTTCTGAGATATTATTTGAATTCATTTTACTTATTATATCATTTGTATTTGTTACTTCACTTTTTGTTATACTATTTGAATTTAAGACATAAGAATACAAAATTTTAGAGCTTAATTAAGAACTCTTAAATTGAATATTAATCAAGTTCTAAAAGATAGTTAAATGATATCAATTAAGGTAGTATCAACGAAAATGTTACTAACACGTAATGTACCAAATCTAAAATAAAATCAACTCTTATTCACAATAATTTTTTCGGTTTATAAAGAATTTACTTATTATAGACATGATTATAGATATAATGATTGGCATCCCTATAAGTGAGATAAAGTGCAACATCCTATTCCCTACCTTAAGTTTTTTTAATATTATTATAAGATTAAATTTTAATTAATCAGTAAATAACCGAACAATAAAGTCAATAAAATAAAAGCTAACATCACCATGTTCTTATCTTTTGTTTTTATTTATATTTATCTTGTCCCTTCACTTAATAAGGGCACATAACAAATAAAAAGAATAAGTGCAATAATAATGACTTTATTTATGGTATTAGTAAGCTGTAATAGCGGTGGGGTTGCGGAAGACCCTCAGAGTAAATTTTTAAAGTCAGCAATAGACTTAGGTAATGATTTTTTAAATGTGTTTACATCATTTGGAGATATAGTTTCCAAGGTATTAGGTTTTAGTACAGAGACAAAAAAGTCTGATGTTGGGGCTTATTTTAAGACAATACAAGATACTATACAAGGCACTAAGGACAAGCTTAATAAAATTGTTACTGACATGAAGAGAGAAGGAAATCCTAATGCTTCTGCAACTGAGACTGCGGTAAAAACACTAATTGATAATACTCTTGATAAGATAATAGAAGGAGCAAAGACTGCTAGTGATGCTATTGGTACCGCTAGTGACCCAATTGGTAATGTTGCTACTCAGAATGCTGCTGGAACTGCAGGTGAAGTTACAAACCTAGTAAAAGGAATTAAGTCAATTGTAAATGTGGTACTGAAAGAAGGAAATCCTGAGGCGGGGGATAATAAAAAGGCTGAGGAGCTTAATGTAAGAAATAATGATGGAGCAGGAAAATTGTTTGATGGTACTACTGGTGCTGCTGGGGATGATAAAAAAGCGGCAGCTGATGCAGCAAAAGCTGTTGGAGCAGTAACAGGTGCTGACATATTACAAGCTATGGTTAAAAATGAGGGGGATTCTGCTAAATTAGCTAAGAATACTGTTGCTATTGCTAATGCTGGTGTTGCTAATGCAAAAGATGGGACTATAGCAGGAGCTATAGCATTAAGAGCCATGGCTAAGAATGGTAAGTTTGCTAATGGAAATAATGCTAATGATGCTGTTCCTGCAGTTAAAGGAGCAGCAGTAAGTGCGGTAACTAAAGCACTAGACACACTAACTATTGCAATAAGGAAAACTATTGACGCAGGACTTAAGACTGTCAAAGAAGCGATGAAAATTAATGCGAATGATACTCCTATAAGTCCTGAACAGGACACCCCTAAAGCTACTACTAATAACTAGTTAAGGATAAATATAAAGGATAAAGTCATTGTAAGGGAAAAGCTTTTCTTGTTTTTAATGCAGGAGTGTAGTTTCTCTGATTAAGTAAGCTGTAAGAGCAGGGAAAAATAAAGTCAAAAAGGAATAGGAAGCTAGGAGCGTAATGCTCTTAGCTTCTAATGTTATTTAGGGAGTGTTTCTTTGTATATAAAATTGTTTATATGAGTAAAGATTGAATATAAATAATTGCAAGTATGATATTAAGAGTATGTTTTTATTGTAATCAAATAATTAATACTTTAAAAGTAAGCTAAATGTGTATAAGTAAACCAAAAGCATAAAAACCAGTATAATAATAAGTTTTATTTTATTTCAAAGCCAAAAAGTCATTGTGGTTTTTATTTTTTATAATATAGGAAGGCACAAAATAATGAAGAAGAATAAGTGCAATAATAATGACTTTATTTATGGTATTAGTGAGTTGTAATGCTGGTGGAACGCAGAAGCAGAGAAAGAAGAGAGTAAATTTTTAAAGTCAATAATAGGCTTAGGTAGTAATTTTTTAAATGTGTTTACATCATTTGGAGATATAGTTTCCAAGGTATTAGGTTTTAGTACAGAGACAAAAAAGTCTGATGTTGGAGCTTATTTTAAGACAGTACAAAATACTATACAAGGCACTAAGGACAAGCTTAATAAAATTGTTGCTAACATGAAGAGAGAAGGAAATCCTAATGCTTCTGCAACTGAGACTGCGGTAAAAACACTAATTGATAATACTCTTGATAAGATAATAGAAGGTGCTAAGACCGCAAGTGAGGCTATTGGTATTGCAGGTGATGAACTAATTGGTAATGTTGCTGCTGTTGGCGCAGGTGCCGCAGGTGCTAAAGGTGAAACTGAGAACTTAATAAAAGGAATTAAAGATATAGTAGATATAGTGCTTAAAAATGAGGGTAATGCTGAAGCTGGGGATGATAAAAAGGCTGAAGATGGTAATAGTTCAAGGGGTGCTAACGCTGGTGAAGCAGGAAAGTTATTTGGCAATACTGGTAATAATGGTGCTATTACTGATGCTGATGCAAAGAAAGCAGCAGTTGATGCAACTAAAGCAGTTGGAGCAGTAACAGGTGCTGATATTCTGCAAGCTATTTTTAAAGGCAACGAAGGTAAAGCTGCCAAGTTGGCTAATACTAATCCTACTGCGGCTGCTGGTGGAGCTGATGCCAATAATGCAAAGGATGCAACCATAGCAGGAGGTATAGCGTTAAGAGCAATGGCTAAAGGTGGTAAGTTTGCTAATGGAAATAGCAATACTAATGTTACTGCTGCAATTAAAGGAGCAGCTGTAAGTGCAGTTACTAAGGCATTAGATACATTAACTATTGCAATAAGGAAAACAATTGACGCAGGACTTAAGACTGTTAAAGAAGCGATGAAAATTGCTCCTGATGATACTCCTGTGACTTCTGATAAGATGACCTCTAAAGCTACTACTAATAAAAGATTTTTTTAATTAAAAGGTAAGAAATTGAAAAACAAAGCTATTTTAGGAAAACTTCTTTCTTGTTCTCTGTGAAGCATGAAAGTTGTTTTCCTTTTATTGAAAAGACTTGGCTAGCATTTAGTAGCTAGATATAGCAGGGTCTGCCTTAAGTAGTAACTGTAAGCTCCTTCATTGCAGCTTCTACTGCATCCTCAGCTGCCTTTAACAACTCGCCAACTAATTGGTTGAGAGCCTTAAGTTCATTCCCTCCTTTACTGCCATCGCCCTTAATTATATCTATAGCTTTTGCTGCATCAGCCTGATCTTTTGACTCCTCTAACTTATTTAAAAATTCATTACTTTTAGCCTTAGCTTCACCAACCTTTTTCTTAAGTGTATCAAAGATTCCAACTTCTGTTTCTAATGCTATTAATGCAACTTGTACGGTTGATATTACTTGAAATGCTCCCGCAATTAAAGATCCATTATGATTTTTTTCACCAGCACCATCCGCAAGTTGATGAGTTGAGTTATCAACTTTTTGGTCAATAGCTTTAGCAAGCTCACTTACTGATTTAACTAAAGTCTCTATTTTTTTAACCTTTATCATAGTAGCAATAGCTTCTTTTATCTTTACACTTACCTTTGCTAAATCAATAACTGTGCCATCAGGCTTAGCTACTTCGTCACTTTTAAGCTCTGATTTTCCATTATTACATGATATAAATACCATAAATAAAGTCATTATTATTGTACTTATTGTTTTCTCATTTTTCCGTCCCCCTTTTATCTTATTCATTACCTTCAGCATCAAAACTATCGTTAGTAAATAATTTTCCTTAAATAACTTTATATTTTTAGTATTTGCCCTTAACTAGTTATTAGTAGTAGCTTTAGAGGTCATCTTATCAGAAGTCACAGGAGTATCATCAGGAGCAATTTTCATAGAGTCTTCAACTGTTTTAAGCCCTGCGTCAATTGTTTTCCTTATTGCAATAGTTAATGTATCTAATGCCTTAGCAACTGCACTTACAGCTGCTCCTTTAATTGCAGCAGTAACATTAGTATTGCTATTTCCATTAGCAAACTTACCACCTTTAGCCATTGCTCTTAACGCTATACCTCCTGCTATGGTTGCATCCTTTGCATTATTGGCATCAGCTCCACCAGCAGCCGCAGTAGGATTAGTATTAGCCAACTTGGCAGCTTTACCTTCGTTGCCTTTAAAAATAGCTTGCAGAATATCAGCACTTGTTACTGCTCCAACTGCTTTAGTTGCATCAACTGCTGCTTTCTTTGCATCAGCATCAGTAATAGCACCATTATTACCAGTATTACCAAATAACTTTCCTGCTTCACCAGCGTTAGCACCCCTTGAACTATTACCATCTTCAGCCTTTTTATCATCCCCAGCTTCAGCATTACCCTCATTTTTAAGCACTATATCTACTATATCTTTAATTCCTTTTATTAAGTTCTCAGTTTCACCTTTAGCACCTGCGGCACCTGCGCCAACAGCAGCAACATTACCAATTAGTTCATCACCTGCAATACCAATAGCCTCACTTGCGGTCTTAGCACCTTCTATTATCTTATCAAGAGTATTATCAATTAGTGTTTTTACCGCAGTCTCAGTTGCAGAAGCATTAGGATTTCCTTCTCTCTTCATGTTAGCAACAATTTTATTAAGCTTGTCCTTAGTGCCTTGTATAGTATTTTGTACTGTCTTAAAATAAGCTCCAACATCAGACTTTTTTGTCTCTGTACTAAAACCTAATACCTTGGAAACTATATCTCCAAATGATGTAAACACATTTAAAAAATTACTACCTAAGCCTATTATTGACTTTAAAAATTTACTCTCTTCTTTCTCTGCTTCTGCGTTCCACCAGCATTACAACTCACTAATACCATAAATAAAGTCATTATTATTGCACTTATTCTTCTTCATTATTTTGTGCCTTCCTATATTATAAAAAATAAAAACCACAATGACTTTTTGGCTTTGAAATAAAATAAAACTTATTATTATACTGGTTTTTATGCTTTTGGTTTACTTATACACATTTAGCTTACTTTTAAAGTATTAATTATTTGATTACAATAAAAACATACTCTTAATATCATACTTGCAATTATTTATATTCAATCTTTACTCATATAAACAATTTTATATACAAAGAAACACTCCCTAAATAACATTAGAAGCTAAGAGCATTACGCTCCTAGCTTCCTATTCCTTTTTGACTTTATTTTTCCCTGCTCTTACAGCTTACTTAATCAGAGAAACTACATTCCTGCATTAAAAACAAGAAAAGCTTTTCCCTTACAATGACTTTATCCTTTATATTTTGACGATTTATTTAGTAGTTGGTTGAGCATCCCCAGATTCAGTAGCATCAGTTTCAGTAATCTCAGAATATTTTATTCCCTTTACTGCTTCTCTTATCTTATCTAGATTGCTACTTACTGTTTTCCTAATTATAAAATCAAGTACTCCTAATACCTTATTTACAGCACTTACAGCTGCTGCTTTAACTGCTCCATCTTCATTAGCAGCATGACTAAATTTACCACCTTTAGCCATTGCCTTAAGAGCAACAGCTGCTGCCAAGTCAGCATTAGTAGCCGCTTTAGAACCATTAGCTTGATTAGGAGTACCAGTTGCCAATTCTCCAGCACCATAATTGGTATTAGCATCAAGTTGAACACCAACAGCGGCCTTGGCACTATTAATCTTATCAATCATTGCCCATGGATCGGCTTTAGTTACTTCAGCTGCTAGTTTTGCAGTAGAATTAGCACCAGCAGCAGCATTGGCAGCAAGTGCAGCAGGAGCATCAGTATTAGCAGCAGCATTTACTGGTCCACCTGCATTTCCTTTTTCAATATTTACTCCGGACTTATCTGCTACATCAATAATAGCTTTAATCCCTGCAATAATAGCTTCAACCCCATCTTTATCAGCAGCAACTGCTGCCGCACTAGCAGTATCACCAATATCAGTACTACCAGCTTCTTTAGCAACACCAGCAAGTTTAGTTAGGGCAGTAATTAGTTGTTCAAAGACATCACTAGCACTGTTAATTGCACTCTTAACAGCTTCAATGCTACTTCCATTAGCATTCTTTGCTTCAGATATTTCACCTGATAGCTCATTTAACTTATCCTTAGTAGTTGTAAGTCCATCTCCTATTTTCTTAAAGTGTTCACCTATTTTACTTTTCTTGTCACCAGATTTAACTGCATTAAATCCTAATGCATCACCTATTGCATTTCCAAAAATTCCAAATATATCTTGAAATCCTTGCCCTATCTTTACTAATGAATCAAAAAATGTATTCTTACTTTCTGCTGCTAGTTTCTCAGCCTCAAGTTGATTACTACAGCTTGCTAATACCATAAATAAAGTCATTATTATTGCACTTATTCTTTTTCTCATTTTTTTACGTGCCTCCTTTTAACTTATGCATTACCTTCATAATAAAAACATAGTTTCCTTGCTTTATAGAGAACAAGAGAAGAGTTTCCCTTAAATGACTTTATATTTTAGTATTTATTTCTAGTTATTAGTAATAGCTTTAGGGGTGCTATGTTCAGGACTTATAGGAGTATCATTAGCGTTAATTTTCATTGTTTCTTTAACTGTTTAAAGCCCACATCAATAGTTAATGTATCTAAAGCCTTATATAAATTATTTAAAGCAAAAATATATAGGGCCTTAAAAGAAAGATTAGATATTAATGACTCCGTTGTAGATCTTAATAACGATTTAGATTAATACCTAGTTACTTAAATTTACATAAATTTACTAGTGAATCTATATCCCTTAAAGAGTTGATATTAAGAGATAATTTACTTTTTTTTAAAACAGAATATGATTACATAATAATTGATGCGAATCCTAGTTTGGAATTTACATTGGCGAATACATTACTGTCCAGTGATTATGTAATGTTTCCTATGACAGCTGAAAAATGGTCAATTGAAAGTTTGGATTTGTTGGAATTTTATATGAAAAAGTTAAGGATAAAGCTTCCGATTTTCATTCTTATAACAATATTTAAGAAAAATAATACTCATAAACAGTTATTAAAATATGCCCAGTCAAAAAAGGGCTTTCTAGGGTTTATCCACTAAAGAGAAGACTTAAATAAGAAAATCGCAAAAAATGAAAACTTTGATTTTAGCAAGGATTATATTAAGGAATACGAAGATGTGTGATTAAGACTTTTAAAATAAATAAGAATACATTAAGTATGATTATCGGGAATCCGGACGATTGTGTTAACGGAGGAGTTTATGTGAAAATTGAACTAAAGAAAAGGGTTCTAGTAAATGAAGAAGATCCTGATGAGCAAAAATTATTGTCTACTAATGAAGAGAAGCTCTTGCATTATAATACCTTGAAAGCAAGATTAAAAGCCAATTTTAGAAAAGAAATTTTTCATAAAATAGATAGCATTAGAATTTTAAAGGAAATAAAAGATAATGAATATTATAAGTTAAAGGGATATAAAAGTTTTGATAGTTTTATAAAAAGTTATAGACTCGCAAAAAGTCAAGTCTATGTTTATTTAAAAATAGCAAATGCTATGGAAGAAGGATTAGTCTAAGAACAATATATAATTGAGAATGGCATCCATGATTCTTTTCGCTATATACAAACTAAGGAAAATATAAAAATAAAAAACTTGGGCAAAATTTAATAAAGCCATTAAGGTTTCGACTTAAAAGTCAAGAAAGTTATGCTTTTTATAAGAAAAATGCAAAACTTACTGGTTTTATATTAGGCAAACTGTTTTTGCATAAAAAAATTTACTAAAGGAATTTATGAATGAATTTAGAAATTTCGAAAAGTAGAAAAGCTTAAGATAGGAAATAGGATGTTAAATCTTTTTTTATTAATAGGAATACCAATGATTATAGCCATTATTATATGTCTATAATAAGCAAATTCTTTATAAACAGAAAGAGCTATTGATAAGTGTTAAAAATCATTTAATTTAAAATAATGTAAATTATAAAAACAATAGTTAATATTATTTTAAATTTGATGTAATTTATTATTAATGGCATGTGTTCATTTTAGACACATCCTTTATGGATCTTCTATGAAGATTTTAGCTCTTTATTAGTAACTTTTTTTAAGAGTTATTAATAAGGATTTAAATGCTTATATTAAATCCCATTACTTTAATGCTTTATTAGCCTAATTTCAATTATTTTGAAATCTCACTTATATTAATTTTGTCATCTTTAAATCTAATCTTACTCTTTTGAAAAAGATAAGTACGCCTTTTGTCTTTTCCTTTGCTTGCAAAATATTCTTGATGTGCTTGCATAATAGCATCAAATTCAGACTTACTAATAACTACTTCTTTTATGCATATATTGCTTCTCTTTTTTGCTTAACACGCAAGGAGTAGAATACTTCAACTATTACTGCTTGTTTCTTTTGACACGTCAGCAATTTTTATATTTTATATCTCAACACCTCTGCAACCAGTAATACTTAAGATATATACAAACCATCCTGAGATTGGATTGATTTGTATAAGCTCTTTTATACATTTTTTACTAGTCTGGTTGTTTTGTCATTTAGATAGAATCTAACAGTAGTGTTTTTTGATTGTTTTGAAGCTTTATTTTTACTCTTAAGCGTACTTTTAAGTTGTGACAATTCTTCATTGAGGCGTTCATTTTGATTTATTGGTTCATTTATAAAGTTAAGATTACTGTTAGTTAAGAGTTCCTTTTCATGCATTTTATTGATAACTAAAGATTTTAAAAATCCTTAAAATTAGTTATAAAAATGTTAGCAAATACTTGTATTGTAAGTCAATTTTAACGTAGCTTCATTGCATATAAAATACCCCTCTAAGGTGCTTTATGTAGGAGTAAAAGGTGTTTTTAGAGACTGTAGCACAAGATATCTAGTGTACTTTAACCAATTCTTTACAAATACTTGAAAATATCCCCTACATATATTCTCTTCCTTATTTTAATAGCTTTGCACTTTAAAATGAAACGCATTGCCCTTTAAAATTTAACCTCTTTTTCTTTGTTAACCAATTGTTTACTTTTATAGTTGCTCTTACCATTTTTGTAACCAGTTTAATTTGTTTATCTTTACTACTTTTTCTAACAATTTCTATTCGTTTATTTTACTTCTTTGTTTGCTTTATATTTGTTTGCAGCTTTACTCTCTTAAATCTTCCTTTCTTAAATATTATTTCTTAACTTATTATTTGCTTACCCCCCTGCTCCACAAGTACTTGATGCTTGGTTTTTAAATGTTTCTAAATTGTCACTATTACCTTTAAATGAACCTTGTAATACTGTTTTAAAAGTGTTTTTTTGCTCATTAGCATTATCACCTGTGCACTTTTCAAGTTCACTCTTTATATGTTCAAGTACAGATTTAATTTTATATTCATCATGGCTTAAAAGCTTGTTGAAATCACTTTCATTACCCAAAGCCTCTTTTAAGAAGTCTAAATTTGTTTTTTCAGTATCATTTAACTTTTCTTTTAACATTTCTTCAGGTGTTTTTTGCACTTCTTGAGTTGCTTCTAAATCCCTTTTATTTTTACTTTTAATTTCTTTATCCTTATTGTTATTTTGATTGCAACTACTAATTAGTAGTAATAAAATCAAAATAAAATTAATTTTATTCATAACAAATCTCCTTATCTTTGTGATTTATTTTCATTGCCAATTTGCTGTAAGTCCAGCTACATGATTAGTTGAATCAAGTAATTCTTTTTTAAGACATTCAAACATTTCTTCATTATGATTTTTAGTAGATATATCGTTTAAAACCCCCCTAAAAAATTGCTCTATGTCATTATTGCCAGTGCCATACTTATTATCTGCATTATTACATTGATTATTGACTTTACAATCAATAGCATCACTTATATAAGAATCAAAAGTCTTATTATTTTCATGCTTTTTTCTTTTGTCTTCTAAGAATTCATAGACTTTAGTAAAAGCATTAGCTAATTCTTTTTGTTTTTGTATGTGACCATCAAGCCAAGTCCAAAAATTATTGCATTTACTCTTGTTACCGTTTTGACATCCTTGAATTTGGTCTTGTAATTTTTCAATTACTTTTTCAAACGCATGCTTTAAAGAGTCAAACTTCTTTTGCTCATCAGCAGTTAGAGTAATCTTTTCTTGTGTTTTATCATTTTCCTTTTGTAAATTATCCAAAGCTTTCTTAGCTCTACTGTGTGTCTGAGCTTCAGTAGGCACTATACTTACTTGATATCCTTTGCAACAGCATAAGAGTAATGTGCCACAAAGTATTAACCTTATAGGCTTACTCATGTAAATCTCCTTATCTTTGATATTTGTGATTTAAACAATATATAGCAGTTTTTATCATGATGTATGAGCCTCTTGTAAGTATTAATTGTTTTTGTAAAGTTGATTATTTTGTTATAGAGTTTATGTTAGTTTTTGTTAAGTTTTGTTAACTTAGACTAGGGCTAAAGAGATATGAGAAGAGTAAAGAAGTCATTTTATGATTTATATTGTGTATTTTAGAGAAGGGAGGCTTAATGACCTATCAATAGCAAAAGAGATGGGAGTCTAAGCGGGGTGTTGATGCAGGAAAGATGCGACACAAGTGGGAAGAGGTTAAGGGTGATCCTGAGTACGTTAAAGAAACTGCTAAGTTTACTATTCGTGAGGATGTTTTCAATAATATGCTTGCATATAGTTTAAAGGCCGAAGATGAGGCTAATAGACTTAAGAATCAAGTAGAGATTGAGAAGAAAAAATAGCATTGAGTTTTCTTAGCTCATTTGATAAGTATTGTCAGTTAGAATTACAAAAAGATGTTAAGAAAACTTTAAAACCCCATGATGAGATATTGAAATATAAGGAAGATATTACAAATGCAGATTTTGTTAAGTTTTGCAAGCCTAATGAACAAACTTGAGTTGAAGATGAGTGAACTTGATGAGTTTGAGAAGAATATTGCAAGTAAAAGATGTCTTTATGTTATTAAGAGCTGCTTTAAGCTTAAGTCTGTTCTAGATCTTGGTAGATATAAATAGTAAGTGAATGGATATATAAAAGAAGTTTTTTCCTTAAATGGCAAAAAAAATATAAAAATAAGTATGGCATTGATATAGCAGAGTATATTAGGCCCCAAACACTAGAGATTTATTTTAAAGGATTTGAGAAGACGCATTTAACTATGAAGCAATGTGAGGTGTTTAACTGTATTGAGAGAAATGGGCAAACTAAAATCATTCTTTGTAGTGGTATTGTATCTGGCAAGACATTTTTAGCATGTTATCTATTCTTAAAACCCTTACTTATAAATAGGAATTTGTACTGTGGGGGGGACAAATAACTTTATTTTGGATAATTCATAAGAAGTTTTAGAGATTAATGTTTAGGGCAGTTTGGAGAGATTACTAGTATATTAAAAGCGAAAATACAAGCAGTATAACAAAAAGTTAAGTAGCAAATACAGGTCATATAATAATAGGTAAAATGAATTCAAGTAATATTGCAGAAGTATGGGCAGCATATAAGAGTATGCATGGACTTAAGAGAAAAGATTTTTGATTTTAAGTAATTTTATGATGCTAGAGAGTGCTGTTAGTAGGGCTCTTATTTTTGAGGGGTATGTAATATTGCCTCCATTTGATCTTTCTCTTAAAATTTTTGCTATTAATGCTTCATTCCGTAAAAATTCAGCCATTTTTGTTAAGTTGGCACCACCAACTTCAATTTTGTGAACTTTTGTATTAAATGGTGTAGTTATTTTGCAATGTTTAGTGAGGTTGCATCATTAACGGCAACATCCAAATTGTTTTTAATGCTCGTATGATAGGAATAACTAAGCTTGAAGAGCATTGGGAAGTGTATTAGAGACTTGTAAAAGGGGCACGTAAAAAAATGAGAAAAAGAATAAGTGCAATAATAATGACTTTATTTATGGTATTAGTAAGCTGTAATAGCGGTGGGGTTGCGGAAGATCCTAAACATGTGTATTTAACATCTATAGCTAATTTAGGGAAAGGATTTTTAGATGTTTTTGTGACTTTTGGGGATATGGTTGCTGGTGCGTTTGGTATTAAGGCAGATACTAAGAAAAGTGATATAGGGAAGTATTTTACTGATATTGAGAGCACTATGACAACAGTTAAAAAGAAGTTGCAAGATGAAGTTGCAAAGAATGGTAATTACGAAAAAGTTAAAACAGTCGTTGACAAGTTTATTAAAGAAGTCTTAGATAAGATTGCATCAGGAGCAAAGAAAGCAGCTAGTGGTGTTACTGATGGAGCATCAATTGGTGAGGTTGTAAAATCTGATGGTGCTGCCGGGGCTACTCCTGATTCAGATAGTATAAAGAACCTTGTTGAAGGGATCAAAGAAATTGTTGATTTGGTAATAAAAGAAGGAAATGCAGTTGCAGATAAAACAGATCCTGTTGCTAATGATAAAAGGGATATTGGCAAGTTATTTGGGGGTAAGAATAGTGATGCTAATGGTGGTGCTGAAGATAAACATACAGCGGCAGCTAATGCGTCAATAGGAGCAGTAAGTGGTGCTGACATCCTGAAAGCTATTGCTGCTGCTGATCCTAGTGCTAAGAGAGATGGTAAAGTTAATGAGGCTAGGGATGCAGCTTCTCTGGCTTTAGCTAAGGGGACTAATACTGATAATGATGATCAACTTGATGCTTCAGCACAAAAGGACGCAGTTATTGCTGCAGGCATTGCACTGCGAGCAATGGCAAAGGATGGTAAATTTATTGTAAAGGATACTGCTGCGAAGAAGACTGAAGCTGAAGCCGCTAAAGGTGCAGCAGCAAGTGCAGTAGGTAAGACATTAAGCACTCTAATAATAGCAATAAGGAATACAGTTGATAGTGGATTAAGAACAATAAATGAAGCACTAGCTACAGTTAAACAAGAAGATAAGTCAGCAGAAGCTACTAATCCTGCAGAAGCAACAACTAGTGGTCATCAAGCGAATAACTAGTTAAGGGTAAGTATAAAGGAAGTTATTGTAAGATAAGTTAATTAAGTAAGCTGTAAGAGCAGGTAAAAATAAAGTCAAAAAGGAATAGGAAGCTAGGAGCGTAATGCTTTTAGCTTCTAATGTTATTTAGGGAATGTTTATTTGTATATAAAATTGTTTATATGAGTAAGGATTGAATATAAATAATTGCAAGTATGATATTAAGAGTATGTTTTTATTGTAATCAAATAATTAATACTTTAAAAGTAAGCTAAATGTGTGGTAAGGGCAGCAAAAGGGAAATTGGGATAGATGTTGGAAGGAAATAAATTAAGTGCGATAATAATGACTTTATTTATGGTATTAGTAAGCTGTAATAGCGGTGGGGTTGCGGAAGACCCCCAGAGTAAATTTTTAAAGTCAGTAATAGACTTGGGGGGAATGATTTTTTAAATGTGTTCACATCATTTGGGGATATGGTTGCTGGTGCATTTGGTTTTAACACCAATACTAAAAAGTCTGATATTGGAGTTTACTTCAAGACAACAAGATACCGTTCAAGTTACTCAAACAGCCCTTAAAAAATGGATGATAAGTGTGCTATGAAGATTAATTAATGATACGTCTATAAGTCCTGTTCAGAGCACCTTTAAAGCTACTATTAGCAATTAGTTAAATAAATACTAGATACTAAAATATGAAGTCATTGCAAGGAAAACGCTTCTTTTATCTTTGCATAAGGGAAGGGAAGTAAGCTTTCCTTTTATTTTAAAAAAACTTGTAATAAGATAGCTGAAAGACAACAAATGCTACTTTTAGTGGCTCTATTTTAGCTACAATAAGTTCGAAAATAAAAAACCCTATCACCTTTATGACAGATACTAAAGGGGACAAGGGTTATTGATGTTAAGCTAAAAATCAAGCGTTATCGACTAAATTTAAATCCGATGCTGAACTATCCAGAACACTTTATTAAACTCGATTTGAGTTAATTGATAGACTTTATCACTTAATTTAAGAAGAGCTTTACGAATACCATCCAACATATGATTCAAAATTAAACCATACTTACTAACCTTAATTTGAATATACTTTATGTTGAAGATAATGTATTTGGACAGAGTAGTTTTGCTAAGATATTTCTTACACTTAAAATAAATATGCAGTATTATTGCAGCGTGTTTACTCTTGGCTTTGGGTATACGTTTTCTTAAAGCACATTTTACTAAGATAAAGTTTTTATGGCATGTAAAATATTATATTACAATTACATAAGGAGTTTTTTTATGGGATATGCACAACCAGTAATTACATAGCAAATAGTTTTAAGTGAGCTTGTTAAAGGTTAAAAGAGCCAATGAGCTTAGAATTCAAAATTAATACAAAAGATTTATACAGGTGTTCGGTATTTTTTAGAAATTATATCAAAAATGTAGCAGAAGATCTTAGCTTCTGTTTTTATTTTTAACTTTTTTTTATTTGATTTATAAATTTACTTAGTAAAATAATTTTATATGGCTTTTAATTGACATAGATTAAAATAATTGCAATTTTATAAAATTATTTTTGCCATTTAAATTAAATGGTATATATTGATAAATAATTATTTTATTTCAATATTAAGACCCAATAATTGAGTAATTTAATATCCCAGGAGGCAAATATGAAGAAAAGTATTTTAACAGTATGTATGTTCATGTTATTGTGTTTGTTATCATGTGATATAAATGCCCTTAATGATTTGCTAGGTGAAGCAAGGGAAAAATTTTTAGATGGAAACAAAAAAAATAAAGATTTACACTATATACAAGGAAATCAAGACATTCAAGAAGAACAGGAAGAGATTGTCAATGGTCTCGAAGAGCGTGAAATAATACAACAAGACATTGAAGTAGAACCTGTAGTGCCTGTTAATGTGGGGATTTCAGTATCTCAACAAGGGTATCCATATTATATTCAAGAAGAAAAGATAGAGATAAAAGAAGAGGATTTAATTCCAAATACTAAAGAAGAAAAGGAAGCAGAAGCAGAAATTGAAAAGGTAAAAAGTGTTCTTGAGAAATCTGGATTCCAGCAATTAATTGAGAATGCACATGAGCTTAAAGATAGATATGAGCGAGTAAGAGCTGATTTTTATGATATAATGGAAAAAATTCAGAGTGAAAGAACATCACTAAGCAAAAAGCATAAGGAAAATATAGAAAAGATAAGAAAGTTAACTCAATTGCAAAATAGGTTAAATGAGGAGAGGTCTAATCTTGATATGCTTATGACTCAAGTTGATAGTGGACTTAATGAGCGAATATCTGCAAAATGCTTGTTTGAAGAAGCACAAAAAACTTTAAAAGAAGCTATTACCAAGAGATTAGAGAGTGCGTCACGTGTAGGTTACTCCTTTAGAAGAGTAAACAGTAATTTGCCAAAACAATTATCCAGAGAAGCACGACGATATGCAGAAAATTCTTTAGAGCAGTTAGAATCTTCTTCTATGAGAATAATTGAAACAGCGGGAGCAATGAAGGGTATAGAAAACCTCATTAAAGAGGCTACATTTTTTTTAGCAAATCTTGTAAGATAGAGATAGCAAAGGTTTAAATATTTTAAACATTAGTATTTGCAAGAAGAGTTCCTTTTACAAGGGACTCTCTTAAATTTTATTTAAATAAATTTCTAAAAATAATTATATTCAAAATTTGATTATGCATTTATTTTTTTATTACATTTTAAGCGTAAGGATTATTATCCTAAGCTGTTTTTGAAATATTTTAAAGATTTTTATTATTATTGAATAATAAACAGATTTTGAAGATTTATGAAGATTGAATGCTGAGAGTTTAAAAAAGAGAGATTTGTTAAATCAGGAATATAAGGTTTTATACAATAATTAAATGAGTATATATAAAAGTAAAGATAGGCTTATTTATAGACTATCTTTACTTTTAATTTAAAGTACTTAATTGTTAAATACAAATTTATCTAGCACCAGTAGTGCCGTCAAGTAATCTTAGTACTTTCTTCAACTCATATTTAGTCTGTGGAGGTATTCTTTTGGGTGATTCTATTTCTTTGTATGCTTGATAATTAGTTTTATGACTTACTTGCACCTTTGCAAGCAAAGAGCTTATTTCTGTTTTAAGTTTCTCTAATTTTGTCTTTGAATCTAGATCGCTTTGGAAGCTACCAGGGTATTCAGGAATATTAGTAAGAGCTATAGCGTCATTTAGACTTTCTTCAATTGCACTTAAAAGTTTTGTGAGATCTTCTGTTAACTTGTTTTTATTAAACTTAGATAATTTTTCTTGATACTCTTGTTTTTCCTCTTTTGTAGATCTTATTCCATAATTAGGGTCTAATTTCATTGTAAGGAATTCAACTGTCCCCCAATCATATCTTATTTGTCTAGCTATTTCAAGTGCTTTCTTCACGCTATTTTTGGTTTTTCTTGAACGTGATTTGTATTCCTTGTCTAATCTTGCCTCTTCTTTATCGTCTTCGTCTTCATATTCCCCGTAGTTGTCATCGTCCTCTTCATCCTCATCTTCCTGATCATAGTTGTTGTAATTGTAATCGTCTTCATCTTCCTCATAGTAATCTTGACTAAAACTGTTTTGTCCACTTAGGCTATATGCAGAGTCATAAGAGAAGTCAAGGCTATTTGAATCGATGATTTCATTGCCTTGAAGATAATTGCTACTTGAGGTGTTTTTAAAATTGTCTGGGCGTGCATTGTAATTAATGCCAACAGGGGATATTCCACTAAGACTTGGAAAATTTGTTTCCCCTTCTGTGCTTTGAAGAGTACCTTTTTTAGTAAAGCCACTTATTCTTTGTGGTAACTGATCTTTTTTTGTATGTCTTTTATTTTTTCTTGACTTTTTAGGAATACTATTTTGATGAGCATTATCAGAAGGATTAACAGTTTCTTTGCTAGTATCTAATACAGAATAAATTTTACCGAGTAAATCAACGGATTTATCTTTAAGTTCACCATTAAATAGTAAGTCACAACTAATAAAACTTAAAAGCAAGCTTAAGCTTAAATACTTTGTCTTTGATTTCATATATTTAACATCTCTCCTTTTAATTTAGATTGATGCATTAAATATAAATCGGTTATCAAAGAATTCTAGAAAGAGTTAAAAAATAATGATTTAGGACAAGATTAATTCTCGATTGACTTTGATTGAGGCAGGTTAGGATTTAAGGGGCAGTTAATTTCATCTTTGACAGTTGTTGCTGCGCTTGCTGCGTCATATTTTGTAGCACAATTATTTGTGGCTTTAGGAAAATATTTAGGAATTTCTTAGTAGAGACAGCAATTTGTATTTCAACATACAGTTTGAGTGTTTCATCACAAGTAGTCAAGGGTATGTAAAATTGTTAGTTGTATAGAAATATAATTAAGAGAGGGGTCTTTGATGATAAGTAAAAAATGTAATATAACAAAAAATTGTGGTGTGAAATTTAGTATTCTAGATTCCCTGGGACTTAATGTTGAATTTTTTATTCGTAACATTTGGTTGATAATGTTTGCTCTCTTTTTATTTTTCTCCAATGTGGTGCATTCTCATAGAGGATTTGCAAGTTATACTGTTGGCAGTAATGCTAAACTATATCACACGCTGTCATTTACAATAGTCATTATAATGGTACCATCTTCAATATTATTGTATTTTCTGTCCTTACTAAGGAAGCGTGTAGTGGAGGATATTGTTAAGGCTTCAGTGTTTGCGCGCTTAGAGAGAGTAGCAATATTTGTATTACTAGTGATAGGGCTTGTAACACAGTCTGTAAGTTCATGGATGAGTTTTGAGAGTTTCTTTAGCTTGATGCTTGATGTTTGAAGGTGCTATTAGGGATGCTGTTTTGAGCGTTAAAAAAAGTCAAAGTGAAAAAGAGGAAGGTATGCGCAGGCTACTTTCTGATAAAGAGCGGATAATTGAGGGTGAAATAGTTAGTATTGATGTTAAGATTAAGAATAATAATGATCGTATAGAATTTGCCAAGAATAAGCACTTGAATTTGGACTTTACATGTAAAACTATGAAGCAAGATTACATGAGAGAAATTGAAAATGCGAGCAGAGAAAATAAGGTTTTATTTAATCAAAGGGATAAATATTTACAATCTTTGAAAGATTTGCATTTCAAGCTTGGTAATTTGATTGAAACAACAGCTGTAAATAATAAGCGCATTAAAGCGGCTAATGTTTTAAATGGAACATCAGTTGTTATTGCTAGAGATGATTATCTTAATATAATTTTTGTTTATTCATTATTATTGTTGTCTGTCTGTCCAGATATATTTTTAGCAATGGCATTCTGTATAATACATAATGCTTATCACAAGTTTTATGAACAAAAGTTATTACACTCTATCCCATTGCCTACAAGAAGTAAGGCTAAAAAGATACAAGGTAGTCGAATCCCTAGTTTGGAAAAGAATAAAAAACCGCCTAAAAGAGTTGATGAATCACTTGAGTTTATTGCATCTAATTTAGAAGATGATAAGCGTACTATAAAGTCTTTGAGGGAAATTAAGAAAGATACGAATTTATCTTATTATAGAATAAGGAATTATTTATCGGACTTAATGAATAGAGGTTTGGTTATAAGAGATAGGAAAAGATTGGTACTTAATGTTGATGATATGTCAAATTACTGGTCTAGAATTTAGTAAAAATCCAAAACAATCTTGAAAAACATAAAATAGTATCCATATTTATATAAATGAATAAAAATACTGTTGGAAAGATTAAAAGTGTTGAAAAGTTAGCTAGTATACTAAAGTATTTTGTTTTTTTACGTTTAGATATAAATCCAAATATTTTTTTATTAAATCCTTCAAGATTCTTGTTCTTTTTGCAAGTAGAAACTTAAATAATAAGACTCACTACTATTAATCCATTTGGATTCATCAAACATTGTTTTGTAGTAACACCACCAGAAACAACAAAATTATGTTTAAAATTGTTTGTTGACAGGAATTTATTGTAACTAAACCTAGTTTATTAAAAGATACGAGTAAATTAAATAAGAGTATTGGTATGCATATTGCAAATGCCAATGAAAAACGTATTGTACAAAAAATCGAATATTTTCAAGAAACAAAGGGACTTTTCTATAATAGCACATTTACAAATGTATCTTGTAAAGTATATGAGTTTGCTATTGGTACTTATCAATTACTTAAAAAGTATCTTAAATATATAAACGGAAGGGAGCTTAGTATTCATGAGATTGAACATCTCGAAAAGGTTATTAAAGTAATTCAGTATACATTGATGTTCAAAAACAGAATGATTTGATAATAATTTTACATTATTAAATGTAGCAAGCAAGTTAGGTATATCAATCTAATGAATTCTAATGTAATGATGATTTATACTTTTTAGTTATTATTTTTTTAGTGGTGAATTTTTGAAATTCATATTTTTTGATGTAAATATATACATATATTAAAAAACTAGTAAATATTATATCAATGATAAAATCATTGATATCTCTGTTTTGTGCTTGTGATTTTGATGAAAACCTTAAAGTGCTTAAAAAGCATAAAATAAGATGTTATATGAATGGATAAAAATATATTTCAAGAATACATAAATAATTTAAAAAGTACTGTAATAGAAGATAAAACGGAACTTACTGATAGAGTACATTTAGAAAAGCTTCTTGACAAGCTTAAACCAAGCTCAAAAATTCAAATTCAACACGAGCCCAAGCGCCATAAAGAAGGCTTGGGTGCTCCCGATTTTATTATTAGAAATAACGGAAATATAATAGGTTATATTGAAGTAAAAAAAATTGAACAAAATTTGGACGACACATTAAAGAGTCCTCAAATTGAGAAATACAAACAACTATCAAATAATATTTTACTAACAAATTATATTGAGTTTATATGGATAAAAAATGGAAATCTTAACTTAAGAGAAGTTTTGGTATTTAAAACTGATTTAGAAAAAAATAATACAAAAATTGATAATGCCAAATCAAATAAAATTGTAAGTATTTTAAATGAATTTTTTAAAACCCCTGATGAAAAGATTGAAAGTACTGAAAAATTAGCTAGCTTACTTGCAAGAAGAACGAAAATTTTAAAGGATTTAGTAGAACAACACCTGGATTTATATCTAAGCTTAAAAAAACAAAATACCTTAGTAGGAACTTATAGTATCATTAAGGGAAATATATATAACAATGAGCTTAAAGTTAGTGAGTTTGCAGACTCAATTGCACAAACTATTACATACGGATTTTTTCTTGCAAAACTTAATAATACAAGTAATTCAAGAATTGATTTTGATAATATTAAAAAATTCATACCTAATAATTTTGCATTAATACAAGATATACTAAAACTAATTGATAATATTGCAAGCAGTAGGGAATATGATAGTATAAGATGGGTATTAGAAGAGCTTATTGATATTGTTAATAATATTGATTCCAATACGATTTTTGAACAATTTTCATTTACTCAAAATGTAAAATCAAGTGACAATAATGTAAAAGACCCTTATCTCTACTTTTATGAAGACTTCTTGGCTAAATATGACAAAAGTTTAAGAAAAAATAAGGGGGTGTATTACACACCTCATTCTGTTGTTAATTTTATTGTTAGTAGTTTGAATAAGATTTTAAAATATAATTTTGGTCTAGAGAATGGTTTTGCAAATAGGGAAGAAGTAACTGTACTAGATTTTGCTACTGGTACTGGCACATTTCTACTTGAAGTCATTAAATGCATTTTAAAAGAAATCCCAAAGCAAACTGGAAAACAAAAAGACTACATTAATGATCATATACTTAAAAATATATATGGTTTTGAATATTTAATGGCCCCATATGCAGTTGCTCATTTAAAATTATGTCAATTCTTAAAGAAAGTTTGTGATTTCAAGTTTGGAAATGAACACTTAAGACCACAAATATTTTTAACAAATACTCTTGATGTAACATTAATCTCAAATCAGGAAAGTTTTAAAGCATTTTTTCCTGCAATCAGTGAAGAGAATAAACTCGTTAATGAGATTAAAAATAAACCAATTTTGGTAATTCTTGGTAATCCTCCTTACAATGCAGAATCAAAGAATAATAATAATTATATCTTAAACTTAATTAAAAGTTATAAAACAGTAGATAATACACCACTTAATGAAAAAAACATTGTATCATTAAATGATGATTATGTGAAGTTTATCAGATTTTCAGAGCACAAAATTGAAATTGCTGATGAAGGACTTCTTGGAATTATTACTAATAATGGATACCTTGATAACATAACATTTAGAGGTATGAGGTATCATTTACTTAAAACTTTTGATGAAATTTATATCCTCAATTTGCATGGCAACTTAAGGAAAAAAGAAAAAACTGACACTGGAAAAGTAGATGAAAATGTATTTGATATTCAAACTGGAGTTGCTATTGCTATTTTTATTAAATATAAAGAAAAATCAAAGCAAAATAAACTAGCTAATGTTTACTACAAAGGTATAAAGGGTAGTAGAGAAGAGAAATATAGTTTTTTAGATAAAAATACTATATTTAGCATTGATGCAGAAAAACTTAAATGTAAACCCCCTAATTATTTATTTATTAAAAAAGACTTAAAAACTGAGGATGTTTATAGTAAAGGAGTTTCTTTGGAAGATATTTTTATAGAATATATTGTTGGGATAGAAACTCAAAAAGATAAAATTGCAATTGATTTTACAGAGGAAGAACTTTTAAGCAAACTCAATGATCTAGCTTATCTTGATGAACAAATCGCAAGATATAAGTATGATTTAAAGACAGACTCTACGGATTGGAAATTGCCAATAGTTCAGCGATTTTTAAAATCTACAAACATCGATGCAAAATATGTTAAGAAAATAGCTTACAGACCATTTGATAATAGATTCATTTACTACACTGAAAACAAAGGTGTTATAGCAAGGCCAAGATATAAAGTAATGAGACATATTTTAGAAATTGAGAATAATATAAGTTTTTTTTCAATAAGAACTTTGTCATTAAATGATTTTCATCATGCATTAGTTTCTTGCAATATTATGGATAAAAATTTTTTTTCAGGATGTAGCTATGTTTTTCCACTTTATATAAAAGAAGATCAAGGGATGCTTGGAAGCATAATAAAAGAGAACTTTAAAACTACTTTTAAAGACTTTATTAATTTTAAGTATAGTAAAGAATTTGATGCAAAAGAGATACTTGGATATATTTATGCAGTACTTTATTCAAATATTTATAGAACTAAGTTTATTGAATTCTTAAAAATTGACTTTCCAAAAATCATTTTTGTAGATTCGGTTGAAACCTTTGAAAAACTTAGCAAGTTAGGAATTAAACTTATTAATGTTCATTTGATGAAAAATGATTCAGAACTTGATAGCAATATCGGAATACATATTGGAGATAATAATCATATAATAGAAAAAATTTTCTACAATAAAGATACAAAAGAACTTTATTATAATTCATTGTGTAAATTTATTAACACTCCTTATGAAGTATACGAATATTTTATTGGTGCTTATCAAGTACTTAGAAGTTATCTAAAGTATAGAAAAGGTAGAGAATTAAGTATTGAAGATATTGAATACCTTGAAAAGGTTATTAAAATACTGGATTATACAATTAATATTCAAAAACAGATTGACTTAATAACTTGCAAACTTAAAGAATTTGATAGTCAAAATTGCAATCTATAAACCAAATTATTTGCTTATCACAAAGCATTAGTATCATTGCTTTATGATAAAGAAACTTGCAAGTAAGAGGTACTTAAATCAACAAAAGTTGCTTTAGCTCCGATTAAATAGGTAATCGAATTGTATATCTAGAATTAAAACTATAAGCAAATTTACCTTCTTAAGCTCTTCAAACAATTTGGGCAATAAACATATTCAATTGACAATCTCAAATGGAAAATCCTTTAAATCCCATTTGAATATTTTAGATAAGTTGCCATAATAGTAAATCTTACCTTGCTTAACTTATTTAATTTAAAATTAGTCTCTAATCTACTACCTTTAATTTTAAATTACTGATAATTATCTCATAAAGATAAAGTGTATTTACATTAATACTTTTAACACTAAAAGAATATTTAAACCTACGTCTATAATAGAAATTACAATAGAAACTACGTTAATATTAACGTTTTATTTTTAAATAAAAAGATAATAATAAATCAATAATAT
Organism: Borrelia hermsii DAH; assembly: GCF_023035675.1. Lineage (NCBI taxonomy): Bacteria > Pseudomonadati > Spirochaetota > Spirochaetia > Spirochaetales > Borreliaceae > Borrelia > Borrelia hermsii. Next base: position 42,872 of record NZ_CP073140.1, read on the forward strand.
ATTTTATGAAGGTAATTGCGACCCATGCTTGAACGTACTATAAGTGTAAAGTATAAACAAAATGTCATTTTTAAAAAAAAACACATAGGACAATATCTTTAAAACAAACTCCCTATTTTTGACTTAAAAAGCTTTTAAGCATTGAGTAATTTTTTCGAATTAGCCTTAGCATTCAAACCTTGAAAACAACTTACATAACATTATTAAATGAGGAGATTTTTATGAACTTTCAAGAATTTATTGAAAATAAATTAATGCCTATTGCAAGCAAAACCGCTTCAAATAAATACTTAAGTGCCATCAAAGATGGATTTATAGCATCAATGCCGTTTTTAATAGTAGGGTCTTTCGTACTCCTTTTAGTTAATTTACCGTTAGTTGATCCTAATAATTTTTTATACCAACAGTGGTATGTTGATTTGATGAGCAAATATAAAGCAAATCTTATTCAACCATTTTATGTAAGTATGGGAATTATGACTATCTTTGTGTCCTTTGGCATTGGATATAGTCTGTCAAACGCCTATAAGATAAATGGTATTACGGGCGGTCTTTTATCTCTCTTCACATTTCTCATTTTATGCGGTCAATCAGATCAGATACCTTATGGAGGAGATGTACCTAAATGGGCCATTTTGCCTGGAGCATCGTTTCCCATTATTGATGCTAGATATCTTGGTGCACAAGGAATATTTACAGGTATTATTGTTGCCATTTTATCAGTTGAACTTTATAGGTTTTTAGTGAGCAGAAAAATAATAATTAAGCTCCCAGAAAGCGTTCCTCCTGCGGTTGCAAGATCATTTGAAGCTTTAATTCCTGTCATTTTACTTACAATTATTGCTCAAACTATAAATATTGCGGTTCAAAGCACAACTGGTACTCTACTCCCAGAAATAATGATGAATATATTCAGACCAATGCTAAATATTAGTGATTCTTTATTTGGCTCTTTAATGATTGTCTTCATAATTCACATATTTTGGTTTTGTGGTATTCATGGGGGTGCTCTGGTTTCGGTCTTTTTAAGTCCAGTAAGTTTAACTAATCTTGAAATTAATGCAAGAGCTTTGTCAAATAATCTCCCACTTCCTCATATTTTATCTGGAGGATTTCTTGATGTGTTTGTACATATCGGTGGAAGTGGAACAACTCTTGGACTTACTATTGCCATGATAATGAGCAAGGTTCCACACCTAAGGAATATTGGTAAAATTGCACTAGCTCCTGGTATTTTTAATATCAATGAACCTATAATCTTTGGTGCTCCAATTGTTTTAAATCCTATCTTAGGTATCCCTTTTATATTCATATTTTGTTTTTTTTGCCCCATTTGATCGTCATAAATTTTAATGGTGAATTCTTTAATATTTAGACACTCTAACCATTCTTTTGTTACTATTGCGCTATTTTTATATCTTTTTTGTTTGCGTTCCCTTTTACTTTGTCTAGATATCTCATTGTTTTCCATTTAGACACATTCCTTGTCAGATAATCTGATTGTTTATTACTTCAATTTTTGCTTCTTTTCCTCTTTTTTTATTGTTTATATATTTATTATTAGTTATATTGTGACTAACATTTTTGTTGCGTTTTTAGATTTAAAAATTTTAACCCCTTTATTTTTGAAGTATCTTTTTTGTGTTTCTTTTGTAAATGTGGATATTTTATTTGCATCGTATTCGATAATTTCTTGTTTGGCTTTAAGGAGTCTTTTTAAATTGTTAACACTATATTTGATTATTTATGAACAATTTCCTTCGCCTAGTCTTAATAAAGTTTTTTTAATAATGCTTTTATTGCATAGAAAGGTTAAATCTTTTCTTAAAGTTCTAAGTGTAATTTGTTTAAGGCCATCTTTAGATAAAAAAAGGTTAATGTATTTAAAATTATTGTTTGATTGTATTTAATTGATTCTTTCTGAAAGTATCAAAGTCAAGAAAGGGTTAAAAACAAACAAGTAAGATAAGCAGGATAGGGCGTAAGTTGCCAAATATTGGTAAGGATGAATGTTTGAAGTTTAATAGTAAGGTTGATTTTAGTATGCAAAGAGAAGCATTAAAGCGTATGGATGCAAGTGAGATTGGAAGCATGTTTATTGGCGCTGATTCTTTAGAAAATTAATGAGTGAAAGAATACTTAAGGCCATAGTAAGAGAAATTCCATTTGAAGGTAACTTAAGCATGAGGAAAGGTAAGATACTCGAAACTCTAGGATTTGATGAATTTGCACGTATGCATTCAAGTAATATCGAAGTGTTACATAAAAATAAATATGCAAGTGGTGCTGACAAATATAATTATTTCAAAAAGTTTAAGGACCGAGATATATTTTAAGGGCAAATAGTGATATTAATATTAAAAATATTGAGTTAGATGAATTAAGTGTTATTATTAGAGATTTTTTTGAAGAATAGTGAAGTATATAAAGATTTGTGTGGCGTAGATTTCAAATTTGACTTTTTAGAATTTGTAAAATCTACTGATCTTGAGATTGATGGAGATGGGAAGCAGGGTTTAAAGGGATGTTTTAGCTAGATTAGTTTTGTGATTATGTTTTTTTGGTAAAAAAACTGAGGGTTTTATTATTTTTGTTATGAAAGGCAACTAAATTGCAGTTAGTAGGTCTTTAAGATATGAGAATTGTACAGATACAGCAATGGGGATGTCATTTTTTATGTCTTCATTATTACATAGAAACCTTTAAAAAGATACAATTTAATATTGGTGATATTAACAATAATTGTTACAAATTTATTTGGTTAGGATATATGAAGAATAATTGTTATATTCTAAACTCATGCAGTATACTTCAAAGTTTTGGTATTAATACAAGTATGCTGTAGGAAAGTCATATTTATAGATGCACAGATAATGAATTTGAGATAAGTGAAGTTAAGATCAAAGGTGTTCCGGGATATCATTTTATAGCATCGGATTTATCTTCACTAATAACTATTTCTATTATGCAAATACTACTTCTTTTCTTTGCTACATTAACACGTAAGGAATATAAAATTAAAATCACTATTCATTTATTTTGACGTGTCAGTAAGTTTTACATTTTGTATCTCATCGTCTCTACAGCCATTAATTGATAACAAGTATACAGTCCCATTCTGCTATTGGCTTAGTGAGTTTAAGCTCTTTTATATACCGCTTAAACATATGATTTTTCTTATTTTTAAAGTAAAATCCTTACAGAAGTGTTTTTTGATTGTTTAGTCTTATCTTTTTAAGTGTGCTTTTAAGTCGAGACAATTCTTTATTTAATTTTATTAACTCTGTAATTTTAAAATTAAGGTTATCAGTAGTTAGGTGTTCTTTTTTCGTGCAATTTTGTCTTTAACTAAAAGCTATCAAAATACTTAAATGCAAAATCAATTTTGCAGTCATTTTATTGTATGTAAATATTGCTTGTAGAGTATCTATTGTTAATAGTAAGAAGCCTTTTCAAGGCAAGGGCCCGGGGGGCGGAGCCCTGGGGACCCTTTAACAAATCCTTGCTATTTTACTTTACAATTACTCTATTTATCATTTTAGTAATTTTGTACTTTGTAATGATACTTGTTTACTTTTAAAATTTAATTTCTTCTACTCTGTCAACTACGAATTAATTTTTTCTCTTCTTTGAGCATTTTTGTAATCAGTTTAGCTTGACTTAGTTGTGTTCCTCTTAAATCTCTCTTTTTAATTACCTTTCTTAAATTTTACTTTTATTCTTATTTATTTGTTGGCATAAGAATAACTATCTAGTATTTTACACATGCTTTGTGTTTTTTATTATTTAAATTACCAGATTTCTTTATCATTATTCCTTTATTTAAAGGCATATCCGATTAATTTTTCTATTGTAAAAGTTGGAACAGATTTACTGAACCATGGTATGAAAGATCGCTTTTAAGATGTTCAAGCATTGTTTCATTGCTATATTCTAAAAATGTGCTCTAGAGTAGATTTGGAATATATGTATATGGCATTACTTCCATTATGATCATTTGCCACCATCATCACCTTGACAACTGCCGGTTTTATTGACTTGATAGTTAATACCATCGCTTATATAAATATCAAAATCTTTATTACTTGCTTTTAATTTTCTTTTATCATTTAAGAAATTATAAGCAATAGTAAAAGCATTAGCTAATTCTTTTTGTTTTGGTATTTTACCATAAAGCCAATTCAAAAATTTAAGCATTTATGCAGTCGATTTTTGTTAAGTTGATGTTGTGGTGCTAAAAGTACCTTATTAAATGCATGTTTTAATGAATTAAATTTTCTTTTTTCATCATCGGTAAGAGTGATAACCGTTTCTATGTTTCTAGGATTTCTTTTTTGTAAACCGTTCCTAGTCTCTTTAGAGCTACTTAGTGATTGTACTTTAGCTGCTTCATTATTTTTGCAACAATACAAAGATAATGTACCGCAAAATATTAATAGCTTTATAAATTTAACCATATTATTCTTTCTCTTTTTTTAATCTTTAGGCAATAGTATAAACTAGTTATTTTAATAATGTATAGATATTTGTGTGGGTGTAAGTGGTTATTGATTGTGTAAAGTTTACTTCTCGTTATAGGGTTTATGCTTACTTAAACTGTGGTCAAAGAAGTATGAATAGGTTAAAGAAATCATTTGATGAGTATGTTGCATATTGCAGTGAAGGTTGGCTGAACTGATACTCAAATTGCGCTTACTTATAAAGACCCTGAGTATATTTGAATTGTTTTATGGGTTTATTTTTATATATCTTATCTTAGATCGTAGTCTTGTAGCGATTACGATTTTTTCAAATCGGGATATTTTTTTGTTTTGCTTGGCAATTTATAGTACATTTCCTTAAAAGGGTGAGCATTACAAATGTTTTTTAAATGTTCTGTATAGTTTGTTTTTTCATATTTGAATATTTATTGTAAGCGTGTCTTTTATTGGATCCAGTGTAAATTGCAAGGAGCCTTGTCCGCTACTTTTTTTGCATTTAATGTTCATATAATGTTTAAATAGGATTGCTTTGAGTCCATTAATATTTAATATCTTGAAAATAAATTCATTTTTTTATATAATTTATTAAAAATATTAAAAAATAAGTTTAATGGAGGTTGGCGATTATGCGTGGAAAAACACTTAACTGAGACTTAAAATCGAGTGTGTCAAATTGTTTATAAGCATTTGGTATACTCAATTTTAAATATTTAAAGGTTATAAAAATGCCATCATCTTCTATGATAGAAGACAAAATAATACTTGCAAATAAGGATTATCAAGCCCCTTCTTTTTTTACTAATAATGCAATTGCCTCAAGTATGGCTATTATTGATATAATGTTTTATTTTGGAGGTGAATATGAAAGGATTAATTCTTTAAATAGGCGAATTGGTATTAGCAATCATGATTTTTCATATCATTTTATTTTTATTAAAAAAAATAAATTTTGTAATTGTAATAAAAATTTATGATAGAGTGTAAGCATCAAAGATATTATTTTTATTCATTATTTTTATCGGAATTTGCAAGGACATTGCCACATGCTGTTTTAACTATTATTTTAATAAATAAAGGTTTGCAATTGAGAGATATTGCTATAGTTCAAATGTTTTATATGTTAGCAATTATTTTTTTTGAACTTCCTTCAGGTGTAATATCAGATATTTTTGATAGAAAAATTGTTTATTTATCATCGATTTTTTTATCAATGATTGCTTATTTTATTATTTTTCAAACGTCATCATTTATAATTCTTTGTATTGCTTGGTTTATATATGGTATGTCATCTGCAGTTAATACTGGTACAATTGATGTTAGTTTTACTCGTGTATATCAAAGTAATTCGAAAAAGTTAAAAGCATTTATATCATCTATGAAAATAATTTTAGGTATTGGTGCTATTTCAGGTGGATATGCAGGAAGTGTATTATTTTTATATGTTGATGAAAAAATTTATCTTATTTCACTATTTCTGTATCTAGCCTCATCTTTAATTACAATTTTTTTTATATCAAGTGATAAAAATACGGATCATAAGAAGAAATGTTTAAAATTATATATTAATCAATTTAAAAATAATGTGATCACTTTATTAAAGTCTAAAATACTCATAGAGTTATTTATTTTAATTAGTTCTATTCAGTTTTTTTTTCAACCTTTTTATTTGTACTGGCAAGCAATTTTTATTGATAAAAATGTTCCTATTAGTATATTTGGAATTATATATATATTATTTCGTTTATCAAATATTATAGGAGCATGGGTATTTAAAAAAATTAGACATTCAAGCTATGATTCTTATGTTATTTTAGGTATCATATTTTTATTATCAATTTTAATAAAAATAGTTTCACATATTTACGTATTTATTACTATAATGACATTTCTCGTAATGTTAGTTTCTCTTTATTCTAATAATTTAGAATATTTTTTACGAAAAAATATAGATTCAAAAATCTTAGGGACTATAACTTCTATTAATAGTACAATATCTCGTTTATTTTCATTTTTAGTATTGACAGCATGTTCAGTTTTAGCTAGCTTTATAAGCATTATAAATACATTTATTTTATTAATACTTATTTTTTGTATTTTATCTATCCTTGTGATATATAAATTTACGGATAATAAAAGAGAAGACATGAAGTAAATTTGAATTCATGTTTAATATTTTAAAAGTAAATAATAAATTACTTTCATCAAGTAGTTATATGATTTTGATATTTTGGCACAAAATTATAGTTTCTTATTGCTTCCCTCTACAGGGTTAATCCCCCCTTTCCTTTTGACCATGACTTAACTTTTTTCTCTTCTTCTAACATTTTTGTAATCAGTTTAATTTATTTCTTTATCTAATTCTTTTGTGAGAATTTCTATTTATTTGCTTTGTTCTTGTTTTTGCTTGCTTCACTCTCTCTTAAATCTTTATTTTTTAAATACGCTTTCTTAATTTTTTCCAAAACAGCAGCTGAATTTTGTGTTATGGATCTTATTTATCCACCTGTTCCACAAGTGCTTGATGCTTGTTCTTTAAATTTATCTAAATCATTACTATTACCTTCAAATGAACCTTTTACTATTTGTTTAAAAGTTTCCTTTTGCTGGCTAGCATTGTCACCTGTACATTTTGCAAGCTCACTCTGCATATGATCTAGTGCAAACTTTATCTTAGATTCATCAAAACTTAAAAATTTTTCAAAATCATTATCATCACCCAAAGCCCCTTTTAAGAAGTTTAATCCTTGTTTTTGGTTATCACTTAACTTGTCTCTTAATGCTTCCTCAGGTGTTTTTGGTTTTTCTTGTGCTTGTTCCCTTAAGTCGTCTCTTTTAAATCTGCTTTTAATTCCTTTGTTCTTATTGTTATCTTGACCGCAACTACTAAATTAGTAGTAATAAAATTATTAAAACAAAATTTATTTTTTTCATAACAAATCCCCTTATATTTATATTGATTTTTGATTATCTTGTTTTTATTGCCAATTTTAAGTCCATATAAATGTTGGCTGTTGTCATCAGTACATAGAGGCTCTTTTTTTAAGACATTCAAACATCTCTTCACTATTGTCTTTAGTAAATATGTCGTTTAGAATACCTCTAAAGAACTGCTTTATTTCGTTAGTACCATTGCCATTTTTATTGACTTTACAATCAATAGTATCACTTATATAAGTATTAAAAGTCTTATTACTTGCTTTTTTTGTTTTTTATCTTCTAAGAAATTATAGGCAGTAGTAAAAGCATTAGCCAATTCTTTTTGTTTTTGTGTATCTTTTGAAAGCCAGTTAAAAAAACCTGTGCACTTATTTTTATTGTCTTTACATTTACCAACTTGAGAAAGTAGTTTATCAATTACTTTCTCAAATGCGTTCCTAAGTGAATCAAACTTTTGTTGCTCATCAATAGTTAGAGTAATAACCTTCTTTTTTATTGCTTTATCGGTTTTCTTTTGTAAATTATCCAGAGCTCCCTTAGAGCTACTATGTAGCTGAGTTTCAGTAGGTAATATGCTTATTTATATCCTTTGCAATAATACAAGAATAATGTGCTACAAAATATGAATCTTATAAGTTTACTCATGTAAATTTTCTTATCTTTATGATTGAAATAATATATAGCATTTCTTCTAGTGCTGTGTGAGTTCTTATGAGTACTCATTGTTTTTGTAAAAATTATTATTTTTTGCACTTTAGTAGATTAAAAAAGCTTTTTGGCTATTTAGTCCCTTCTTCACTTATAGAGAAGGATAATAAGGAGGCACGGAAATGAGAAAAAGAATAAGTGCAATAATAATGACTTTATTGATGGTATTAATATCATGTAATAATGGAGGTCCAGAGCTTAAAAGTGAGGAAGTAGCTAAGCCTGATGGAACAGCACTTAATTTGGCAAAAATAAGTACAAAAATAAAAGATGTTGTCGCTTTTGCAAAAGATGTTAAAGAAGTTCATGCTTTAGTTAAGTCCATTGATGAGCTGGCTAAAGCTATTGGTAAGAAAATTCAACAAAATTCTGATCAATTTGGTGCTGATGGTGTTCATAATGGTTCTTTAATTTCAGGGGTGTTTCAAGTAATATTGACTGTAGAAATTAAATTGAAGTCTTTATAAGATACAGTTGAACTTTCTGATGCACTTAAGGCAAAGGTTATTAGTTCTAAGACCGCAAGTAGGGAATTCTTAGATAAAGTGAAATCAAAGCATACTGAAGCTTGGTAAAGAAGGTGCGACTGATGATGCAAAAAAGCCATAGATAAGAGTGATGCTAGTGGAGATAAAGGGGTTGCTGAGCTTATTAAGTTTAACACAGCAATTGATGCATTATTAAAGGCCGCTAAAACTCAGCAGTAGACGCTGCAATTACTGAGCTTACAACCCCTGCTAAGCCTTAACTAAGGATAAATAAGTTAAGTAGTTATTATAAGATTAGTTTTTAATTCTTAGGTCAGTAACTGGAAAAAATAAAGTCTATAAATAATAAGCTAGGAGTTTGTTCTCTTAGCTTATTATGTTGTTTAATTCTATTTTTACTTGTTTTACTACATTATTATATTTTGTGGATTACTTTAATTACTTTCATCTTTGAGATTACATTTATGGCTTGCTTTTAACTTATTTTATGACTTAATGAGAACTTAAATTGCTTATTTGTAACTTTATTTTTACTTATATCTTGTAATAATTCAGATCTTAAGAGTACTGATAGAATCTTTTAATAACAGATTGGTGTTAAGATCGCATTTGAGATTTTTTATAAACTAAAGGAAATCGGTCTAATGCTATATGTTGAAGATAGGGATAACATTTCTGGGCATGGGAATGTGACTAAAACCTTTTTTAAACTTAGAGAAGGTATGAGTCATAAGTTTAGAATTGCGTCAATTAAACCTATAAGTAATAAATTTGCTAGAATTGTTACGTTAATAGAGCCATTTGCGACATCTAAACTTAGTATTATGGACTATTCAAGCAAGTCAGCTATTGCTGATATTTATAAGTACAAAGGAGATGGAAAGAGTGCTGATGATTCATTAGATAGCCTATCAGCAGCATATTTACTCTTAACTTCAGGTATACGTTCTCTTAAAGCACGTTTTACCAAAATAAGGTTCCTATAACATGTAAAATATTATATAATAATCAAATAAGGAGATTTTATGGGACTTGCACAACCAGTAATTACACAACAAATGGTTATAGCAGAACTTACTAAAGCTGGTATTGATAGAGATATTGCTACTGATCTGTCTTACAGATATTATCGTAATGAGCTTACTTACAAAGATATTGAGTATTTAGAGAATAATTTTAATGTTAAATTTGATAGGTTAGAAGATAGGATAAGTGGTATTGAGAAGCGATTAGAAGATAAGATTAATTCTGCAGAGAATAACTTTCATCTTAAGCTTGAAAAGGTAGAGTCAAGCTTGCAAGCTGAGATTAAAGCAGTCAAAATTGAACTAGATAACAAGATTGATACTAAATTTACTGAACTAGATAACAAGATTGATAACGTTAGAAATGAATTAAAATCTGATATTAAAGACCTTGATAACAAAATAGACACTAACACAATGGAACTTAAAAGTACATCAAGATTACATAATTGGATGTTTGGAACTCTTATCACGCTTAATATAGGAATATTCTTAGCATTAATGTCATTATTAGTAAAGTAAATTTATTTAATTAGCCATTATTTAATTGATTTTCTGTCAATTATTTTTTTTCTTCATTTTTTTACAAAAATAATTTAATTATTTGTTAGATACAATTAGTAGATTAGTTGTTTTATTATGTTTAATCTCTGAAATGTTAAAGTATATAATGCTTTTAGTTTTTGTTTTTATGCTTATCAAAGGTTTTTAACTATCTAATCCTTTCTGAGAAAAAAAGGAGGCACGTAAAAAAATGAGAAAAAGAATAAGTGCAATAATTAATAAGTTAAATATAAGTATAATGATGATGATAGTTGTTCTAATGATAGGATGTGGACAACAGGCAGTAGAAGCAGGGAAGGATGGCGCAGCAGCAGCTACAGGGGGAAGAAGTTTAAGTGAAGTACTAATGGAAGTGGGAAAAAGTGCTGAGAATGCTTTTTATTCATTTATGGCTTTAGTCTCAGATACATTAGGCTTAAGAGTGACTAAAGATACAAAGAAGAATGAAGTGGGAGGTTATTTTAACAGCCTAGGTGGTAAGCTTGGAAAAGCATCAGATGAATTAGAAGAAGTAGCAAAAAAGTCAGAAGTAGAAGGAGCTAAAGATGGACCAATAGCTGTAGCAATTAGAGCCGCAGTTGATACAGCTAAGACTACTTTAAGTACATTAAAAGGGCATTTAGAATCCTTAAAAGGGATAGGTGATGACAAAGTAGTAGGTTGGGCAGAAAATGATCAACAAGGAATCAAACCAGCTGATGATGGATTGAATAAATTCCTTAATGCATTGCAGTCAATAGTAAAGGCAGCAACAGATGCAGGTGTTTTAGCACCAAAAGCAGGGAATACAACATTGACAGTAAATGGGGTAGATAATAAGGATGGTGCTAAGGTATTAGCTATAGATAAACCAGGGGCAGCAGTAGGAGAAAAAGCATCATTAATAGTATCGGCAGTAAGTGGAGAGGAAATACTAGCATCAATAGTTGCGTCAAAAGAAGGTGATCAAGCACTAGGAGCAGCTGCAGATGGAACTACAACTGCGATGAGTTTTGCAAAAGGAGGAACAAAGGACAACCTATCAAATGCAAATACACCAAAAGCAGCAGCAGTAGCAGGAGGAATAGCACTACGTTCCTTAGTTAAAGATGGTAAATTAGCTTCACATAATGATAATAGTGAAAAAGCAGTACAAGCAGCAGGAGTAATTGCAGCAAATAAGTTATTAGTATCAGTAGAAGATCTAATTAAGAAGACAGTAAAGAATGTTCTTGAGAAAGCAAAAGAAAAAATAGATAAAGCAAGAGCTCCAAAAGCAACAGGTCAGCAATAAGATAGATAGTTAGATTAATTACTTAAAAGTAAGAGTAGAAGGCAATCTTAGAGATGCGTCTCAGATGCCTTCTATATTGTTGTAATGAAAAATAAGAAGTTATTATAAGATAAGTTATTAAGTAAGCTGTAAGAGCAGGGAAAAATAAAGTCAAAAAGAAATAGGAAGCTAGGAGCGTAATGCTCTTAGCTTCTAATGTTATTTAGGGAATGTTTATTTGTATATAAAATTGTTTATATGAGTAAAGATTGAATATAAATAATTGCAAGTGTGATATTAAGAGTATGTTTTTATTGTAATCAAATAATTAATACTTTAAAAGTAAGCTAAATGTGTGGTAAGGGCAGCAAAAGGGAAATTGGGATAGATGTTGGAAAGAAATAAATTAAGTACAATAATAATGATTTATTTTTTTATATCTTATGGTAGTGCAGGACCAGCAGAGCAAGGTCAAGCAACTAAATCTGATGGGATAGTAATTGATTAAGCAAAAGTAAGTAAAAAAATAAAAGATGCTAGTACTTTTGTAGCAAGTGTTAAAGAAGTTCATACTTTAGTTAAATCAATAGATGAGCTTGCTAAAGCTATTGGTAAGAAAATTAAGCAAAATTCCGAAGACCTTGAAGTGGATAATGGTAAAAATAATAAGAATGGAGAGTTAGTTGCAGGAGCATTTCAAGTAATGTTGACTGTGAAAGTTAAATTGGAAAAATTAGGGAACACGCCTGAAATTTCTGAAGAGCTAAAAGGAAAGATTGCTGATTCTAAGAGTAGATGTAAAGAATTTGTGGATAAAGTAAAAGCAGATTCTAATATTTCTAAAGCAGAGGCTACAGATGAGCATGTAAAAAAGGCTATAGATCAAGTAAATACTCCTGCTGGAGAAAAAGGTGGTGCTGAACTTGTTAAACTTAACAAATCAATAGGTGAGTTGTTAAAGGTTGCTAATGAGGCGGTAGAAGCTGTAATCGCAGAGCTTACAACCCTTGCTAAGCCAACAAGCTCCCGTTAAGTATTAACTAAGGGAATAAATAATTTAAGTAGTTATTACAAGATAAGTTATTAAGTAAAAGGTAAGAGTCAGGAAAAATAAAGTCACTTAAGGGAAATTCTTTTCTTGTTTTATGCACAGGAAACTATTAGCCAACGATAGTGCTTATGCTGAAGGTAATGCATAAGTTAAAAGGAAGCACGGAAAAAATGAGGAAAAGAATAAGTGCAATAATTAATAAGTTAAATATAAGTATGCTTATGATTTTATTTTTACTTCTTAGCTGTGGGAGTGGACAACTTCAAGCTGAGAAACTTGTTGCTGAATCTAAAATTTCTTTCTTTGATTCATTAGTTAAGATAGGACATGGGTTTCAAGATATATTTGGAATTTTTGGAAATGCAATAGGTGATGCATTAGGATTTAATGCAGTTAAATCTGGTGACAAGAAAAGTAAAGTAGGTGAACACTTTAAGAAAATAGGAGATGGACTTACAACTACTAAGGATAAGTTAAAAGAGCTATCAAATAAAATATCTGAAGCAAAAAATGCTAATAGCAGCACAATTGAAGCTGTTAAGAGTGCAATTAACAGTGCTAGTGATGTCTTTGAACAACTAATTACTGCCCTAACTAAACTTGCTGATACTGCTAAAGAAGCTGGTGATACTAATATTGGTGATAATGCTGATGCTGTTCCTGGTGCTGCTGAAAAGACTGGGGTTGAAGCTATTATTGCAGGAGTTAAAGATATTATTGGAGCAGCAGAAAAGTCTGGTGTAAAGATTGAATATGGAAATGCTGGCGATCCAATAGCTACTGCAGCTAATACTACCGATGCTCTTGCTGTTCTTGGAGGTAATACTGCCAAGGCTACTCAAGGAGCTGGTGATAAGCTAGCATTTGAAGTATCTAAAGCTGATCCATGGGCAATAATTGATAAAATTAAAAATGCTAAGGCTGCTGATGGTATTCAACTTGATGCTGGTGAGAAAGATGCTGGGACATTAGCCGCTTCTAATAATAATGCTTCTGCTAATGCTGGTGCTAAAAGTAATGCTGCCCTAGTAGCAGCTGTTGTTCTTAAGTCAATTACTAAAGGTGGTAAATTTAGTGCTGCTGTTGCAGATGCAGGAGCAGTTAAAGCAGCAGCAGTAAGTGCAGTAAATAAGGTATTAGGAGTACTTGATTTTATAATTAGGAAACCAGTAGCAATCAATTTAGATAAGATAAGAGAAGCTGTTAAGGGAATACAGTACTCTGAAACTACTACTGAATCAACTGAAGCTAGTGCTACTCAACCTACTGTTACTAAATAAGTTATCTAATTAAATAATCTAAATAATAAAGTCATTTTAGGCAAACTCTTCTCTTTATGAGAACTGTTTTCCTTTTATGTTTTATATAGCTCTCCTGAGTAATAAGGAATAAAATGAGAAAAAGAATAAGTGTAATAATAATGATTTTATTTATGGTATTAGTAAGCTGTAATAGCGGTGGGGTTGCAGAGGAGCCTAAAACTGTGTATTTAACATCTATAGCTAATTTAGGGAAAGGATTTTTAGATGTTTTTGTGACTTTTGGAGATATGGTTACTGGAGCTTTTGGCATTAAGGCTGATACTAAGAAAAGTGATATTGGTAAGTATTTCGCTGATATTGAAAAAACTATGACATCAGTTAAAAAGAAATTACAAGGTGAAGTTGCTACGAATGGTAATTATGTAAAAGTGAAAACAGTTGTTGACAAGTTTATTACTGATACATTAGATAAGATTGCAGCAGGAGCAAAGGAAGCAGCCAAAGGTGCTACAGGAGAAGATAAGATTGGTAATGCTACTTCTGCTGGGCATGGAGCCAGCCCTGCTGACAAGGACTCTGTGATCTCATTAGTTAAAGGAATTAAGACTATTGTTGGTGTGGTATTAAAAGATAAGGGTGATGCAGGTGCTACTAAAACAGCAGAAGATGATAAAAAAGATATTGGCAAGTTGTTTGATGGGAAAAAAGATGATTCTAAAGAAGAAAATATTGCAAAGGCAGCGGCTAGCATTGGTGTAGTGACCGGAGCTGATATTCTTAAAGCTATAACTACATCTAAGGAAAATCCTGTTGAAAATGCTACTGAGGGTATTAATGCAGCCAAAGATGCAGCAGAGATTGCTGTTGCTAAGGCTGTTAATGACAAGAAAGAGATTAAAGAATTAGCAAAGAAGGATGCGGTTATAGCAGCTGGCATTGCACTGCGAGCAATGGCTAAAGATGGTAAATTCGCTGTTAAGGATGAAGAGAAATCTGCTAATGCAGTAAATGGAGTAGCAGTAAGTGCAGTAGGTAAGACACTCGGTACACTTATAATAGCAATAAGCAATACAGTTGATAGTGGATTAAAAACAATAAATGAAGTACTAGCAGCTGTTAAACAAGAAATATAAATCTTTAGAAGTTACTACCCCTACAGGCGCAACAGCTAGTGGACAGCAACAATAAAAAATTATTAATAAACATAACTAAATAAAGTCATTTGAGGAAAACTCTTCTCTTCATAAGAATTGTTCTCCTTTTGTTTTACCTGCCCTCTGATTGTACATGGGCCTAATAGTATAAAGAATTCTTTAAAAATCACAAATCAAGTCTTAATAAGTATTGTTATATTTGTAGTTTTCTATTTATTTGTTGTGGTCAGCAATCAGATGCAGGGAAGGATGACGCAGCAGGCAGGTACAGGAGGAAGAAGTTTAAGTGAAGTTCTAATGGATGTAGGTAGAAGTGCTGAGAATGCTTTTTATTCATTTTTAGAGTTAGTTTCAGATGCTTTAGGTTTTACTGTAACTAAAGATACAAAGAAACAAGATGTAGGGAACTATTATAAGAAATTAGCAGAAGGAATAGAGAAAGCTATAGGAGAATTGTCAGCAATTTCAGGCCAAACTGATCAGTCTGATAAACAATCAGGGAAAGAAGGAAATGAATCAGAATTAAATAAGTCGATTGATAGTGCTAAGGGTGTATTGGAGTCATTAAAGATAAACGTAGAGTCTTTAAAAGGAATAGGTGATGTCAATGTAGTAGGTCATGCACATAATGCTCAAGGTGTAGGAACAGCAGCAGCTGATGTTGAATTAAAGAAATCCCTTAAAGCATTGCAAGAAATAGTAAAAGCAGCAAAGGGAGCAGGTGTTCCAGAGCCAAAAGGAGGAAATACAACATTAAAAGTAGGTGATGCAGATAATAAGGAAGGAGCTAAAATATTATCTACAAGTGGTAATAATCCAGGCGCAGGGGATGCAGGAAAAGCAGCAGCAATACTAGCAACAGTAAGTGGAAATGAAATGCTAGACTCAATAGTTAAATCAAAAGAAGGTGATGCGGATACAGGAGTAGGAGGTAATGCAGATGGAGATACAAGTGCGGTGTCATTTGCAAAAGGAGGATCAAGTAATAACCTATCAAATGCTGATACACCAAAAGCAGCAGCAGTATCAGGAGGGATAGCATTACGTTCATTAGTTAAAGGTGGTAAACTAGCATCAGGAGCAGGAGATAATGCTACAGGAGGGGGGAAAGAAGTACAAGGAGTAGGGATCACAGCGGCAAATAAATTATTAGTAGCAGTAGAAGATATAATTAAAAAGACAATAAAGAATGTTCTTGAAAAAGTAAAGCAGGAAGTAGATAAAGCAAGAGCCCCAAAAGCAACAGGTCAGTAATAAGATAGATAGTTAGATTAATTACTTAAAAGTAAGAGTAGAAGGCAATCTTAGAGATGCGTCTCAGATGCCTTCTATATTGTTGTAATGAAAAATGAGAAGCTAAATTGGCTGCTGAATCTAGAAATTCTTTCTTTGATTCATTAGTGAAGATAGGCCAAGGATTTCAAGATATATTTGGAATTTTTGGAAATGCAATAGGTGATGCATTAGGATTTAATGCAGTTAAATCTGGTGACAAGAAAAGTAAGGTAGGTGAACACTTTAAGAAAATAGGAGATGGACTTACAACTATTAAGGATAAGTTAAAAGAGCTATCAAGTAAAATATCTGAAGCAAAGAATGCTAATAGCAGCACAATTGAAGCTGTTAAGAGTGCAATTAAAGGTGCAAATGATGTCTTTGAACAACTAATTGCTGCTCTAACTAAACTTGCTGATGCAACTAAAGATGATAACTCAATTGGTCATAATGATAATAATGCTGCTGCTGGTGCTGAAAAGGCTGGAGTTGAAGCCATTATTGGGGGAATTCAAACAATTATTGCAGAAGCAGGAAAGTCTGGCATATCAATCAAACCTGGAGATGCTGGTGGGCAGGTAACAGCTGCTGCTAATACCGCTGCCCCTGCTGTACTGGGTGGTCATAATAATGCAGCTGCAGGAGCTGGAGCTGGTGATAAGTTAGCAGCTGAAGTATCTAAAGCTGATCCATGGGCTATGATTGATAAGATTAAGAATGCTACCGCTACTGATCCTGCTACCCTTGCTCAAAGCAATAATAATGAAACCGGAACACTAGCTGCTGCTAATGCTAATGCTAATGATAATAACTATGGTGCAAAAACCAATGCTGACCTAGCAGCAGCTGTTGCTCTTAAGGCTATGACTAAGGGTGGTAAATTTAGAGCTGATAATGCAGATGCTGAAGCAGTTAAAGCAGCAGCTGTAAGTGCTGTAAATAAGGTATTAGGAGTACTTAATTTTATAATTAGGAAACCAGTAGCAATCAATTTAGATAAGATAAGAGAAGCTGTTAAGGGAATACAGTACTCTGAAACTACTACTGAATCGACTGAAGCTAGTACTACTCAACCTACTGTTACTAAATAAGTTATCTAATTAAATAATCTAAATAATAAAGTCATTTTAGGAAAACTATTTCTCTGTATTTAAGGGAGCGGTTTTCCTTTTATGTTTTATATATCTCTCCTGAGCAATAAGGAAAAAAATGAGAAAAAGAATAAGTGCAATAATAATGACTTTATTTATGGTATTAGTAGGCTGTAATAGCGGTGGGGTTGCGGAAGATCCTCAGAGTAAGTTTTTAAAGTCAGTAATAGACTTAGGTAATGATTTTTTAAATGTGTTTACATCATTTGGAGATATAGTTTCCAAGGTATTAGGTTTTAGTACAGAGACAAAAAAGTCTGATGTTGGAGCTTATTTTAAGACAGTACAAGATACTATACAAGGCACTAAGGACAAGCTTAATAAAATTGTTACTGACATGAAGAGTGAAGGAAATCCTAATGCAGCTGAAACAGAGACCGCTGTTAACAAACTAATTAGTGAAACACTTGATAAGATAATTGATGTGGCTAAAACCGTTAGTGAGGCTATTGGAGATGCTAGCGACCCAATTGGTAATGTTGCTGTTCAGAATAACGGTGGAGTTGTTGGAGATGTTGATAAACTAGTAAAAGGCATTAAAAGTATAGTAGATGTAGTACTTAAAGATGTAGGAAATCCTGAGGTGGGGGATGTGAATAAAGCCGAAGATGGTAGCGCAGGAAATAATGATGGTGTGGGGAAGTTGTTTGCTTCTGATAATGCTGTTGCTGCTGTCAATAATGCAAAAGATGCGGTTATAGCAGGAGGAATAGCCTTAAGATCAATGGCTAAAGGTGGTAAATTTGCTAATAGTAGCGATGCTGATGTTGCTGCTGCAGTTAAAGGTGCAGCTGTAAGTGCAGTTACTAAGGCATTAGATACATTAACTGTTGCGATAAGAAAAACAATTGACGCAGGCCTTAAAACAGTTAAAGAAGCTATGAAAATTAATGCTAATGATACTCCTATAACTCCTAAACAGAGCGCCCCTAAAGGTACTAATAACTAGTTAGGCAAGTATAAAGGAAGTTATTGTAAGATAAGTTAATTAAGTAAGCTGTAAGAGCAGGGAGAAATAAAGTCAAAAAGGAATAGGAAGCTAGGAGCGTAATACTCTTAGCTTCTGATATTATTTAGGGAATGTTTATTTGTATATAAATTGTTTACATGAGTAAAGATTGAATATAAATAATTGCAAGTGTGATATTAAGAGTATGTTTTTATTGTAGGTTAAGATTTTAAAAATTGGTTAAATAAAATGATAGCGATCCAAAGGAATGAGTTTTTAACATCTATAGCTAATTTAGGTAAAGGGTTTTTAGATGTTTTTGTGACTTTTGGAGATATGGTTGCGGGTGCGTTTGGCATTAAAGCTGATACTAAGAAAAGTGATATAGGAAAGTATTTCAATGATATTGAAAAAACTATGACAACAGTTAAAAAGAGGTTGCAAGATGAAGTTGCTAAGAATGGTAATTACGTAAAAGTGAAGGAAGTCGTTGACAAGTTTGTTGCAGATGTCTTAGACAAGATTGCAGCAGGTGCTAAAGAAGCAGCTAAAGGGGCTACTGGTGACGATAAAATTGGAAATGCTACTTCTGCTGGGCATGGAGCCAGTCCTGCTGACAAGGACTCTGTGATCTCATTAGTTAAAGGAATTAAGACTATTGTTGATGCGGTATTAAAAGATAAGGGGGATGCAGGAGCTACTAAAACAGGCGAGGATAAAAAGGATATTGGCAATCTTTTTATCAATGATGCTGGTAAAGATGGTTCAAAAGAAGAAAATATTGCAAAAGCAGCAGCAAGTATTGGTTCAGTGACTGGTGCTGATATATTGCAAGCTATAATTAAATCTAAAGAAAATCCTAATGCTGATAGTGTTAATGGAATTGAAAAAGCGACAGATGCAGCAGAGATTGCGATTGTTCCTGCTGTTAATAAAACAGAAATTAAGGAAGATACAGCAAAGAAAGATGCAGTAATAGCAGCAGGCATTGCACTGCGAGCAATGGCAAAGGATGGTAAATTTGCTGCTAAGAATGAAGAGAAATCTGCTAATGCAGTAAATGGAGCGGCAGCAAGTGCAGTAGGTAAGACTTTAAGTACACTTATAATAGCAATAAGGAATACAGTTGATAGTGGTTTAAAAACAATAAATGAGGCTCTTGCTACAGTTAAACAAGAAGATAAGTCAGCAGAAGCAACTAATCCTGCAGAAGCAACAACTAGTGGGCAGTAAATAAAGAACTAGTTAAGGATAAGTATAAAGGATATAAAGTCATTGCAATGGAAACTCTTTTTTTCTTTCTGTGAAACAGGGGGACTATTTGGCTAGCGGTGTAGCTAAGCATAAGTTAAAAGGGGAAAAGTAAAAAAATGAGAAAAAAGAATAAGTGCAATAACAATGACTTTATTTATGGTTATTAGTAAGCTGTAATAATGGAGGGCCAGAGCTTAAAAGTGACGAAGTAGCTAAGCCTGATGGAACAGTGCTTGATTTGGCAAAAATAAGTAAAAAGATAAAAGATGCTAGTGATTTTGCAGCAAGTGTTAAAGAAGTTCATACTTTAGTTAAGTCTATTGACGAGCTTGCTAAAGCTATTGGAAAGAAAATTAAAAATGATAATAGTAACTTTGAGGATGAGAATGACCATAATGGATCGTTAATTGCAGGGGTATTTCAAGTAATATTGACTGTAAAAGCTAAATTAACATCATTAGAGCAAATTATTGGAATTTCTGATGAATTAAAGACAAAGGTTGGCATGGTTAAGAAAGAAAGTGAAGCATTCGTAACCCAAGTAAAATCAAAGCATACTGATCTTGCTAAAGAAGGTGTTACTGATGCACATGCAAAGAGTGCCATACTTGTAACAGATGGCACTAAGGATAAAGGAGCCGCTGAACTTATTAAGCTCAACACAGCAATAGATGAGTTATTAAAGGCTGCTAATGATGCAGTAGAAACTGCGATTAAAGAGCTTACAACCCCTGCTAAACCTTCTAATAGTTAAGGTATAAATAAGTTAAATCTTATTACAAGATAAGTTATTAAGGTAAAAGGTAAGATCTGGGAAAAATAAAGTCTATAAATAATAATCTGGGAGTTTGTTCTCTTAGCTTATTTTGTTTTTTATTCCTATATTTACTTGTTTTACTGCATTATTATACTTCTTAGATTATTTTTATGACTTTTATCTTTTAGATTACATTTATGGCTTGATTTTAACTTATTTTATAATTTAATGAGAACTTAGATTTCTTTAATTGGCAGATCCTCAGAATAAATTTTTAAAGTCATTAATAGACTTAGGTAATGATTTTTTAAATGTGTTTACATCATTTGGAGATATAGTTTCCAAGGTATTAGGTTTTAGTACAGAGACAAAAAAGTCTGATGTTGGAGCTTATTTTAAGACAGTACAAGATACTATACAAGGCACTAAGGACAAGCTTAATAAAATTGTTACTGACATGAAGAGTGAAGGAAATCCTAATGCAGCTGAAACAGAGACCGCTGTTAACAAACTAATTAGTGAAACACTTGATAAGATAATTGATGTGGCTAAAACCGTTAGTGAGGCTATTGGAGATGCTAGCGACCCAATTGGTAATGTTGCTGTTCAGAATAACGGTGGAGTTGTTGGAGATGTTGATAAACTAGTAAAAGGCATTAAAAGTATAGTAGATGTAGTACTTAAAGATGTAGGAAATCCTGAGGTGGGGGATGTGAATAAAGCCGAAGATGGTAGCGCAGGAAATAATGATGGTGTGGGGAAGTTGTTTGCTTCTGATAATGCTGTTGCTGCTGTCAATAATGCAAAAGATGCGGTTATGGCAGGAGGAATAGCCTTAAGATCAATGGCTAAAGGTGGTAAATTTGCTAATAGTAGTGATGCTGATGTTG
Organism: Borrelia hermsii DAH; assembly: GCF_023035675.1. Taxonomy (NCBI): domain Bacteria; kingdom Pseudomonadati; phylum Spirochaetota; class Spirochaetia; order Spirochaetales; family Borreliaceae; genus Borrelia; species Borrelia hermsii. The sequence goes on from NZ_CP073140.1 coordinate 64,070, forward strand.
CTGCTGCAGTTAAAGGTGCAGCAGTAAGTGCTGTTATTAAGGCATTAGATACATTAACTATTGCAATAAGGAAAACAATTGACGCAGGCCTTAAAACAGTTAAAGAAGCAATGAAAATTAATGCTAATGATACTCCTATAACTCCTGAACAGAGCGCCCCTAAAGGTACTACTAACTAGTTAAGGGTAAATACTAAAAATATAAAGTCATTTAAGGCAAATTATTTGCTAACGATAGTTCTGACGTTGAGGGTAATGCATAAATTAAAAGGAGGCACGGAAAAAAATGAGGAAGAGAATAAGTGCAATGATAATGACTTTATTTTTGGTATTAAGCTATAATATTGGGCAGGTAAAGGATTTTAAACCAGGACTTTCAACCTGTAGATACCGAAATCGTAAACGGCACTTATTAAAGGAATCAAAGAAATAGTTGGGTAGTTCTAAAGAAAGGGGAAGAGGAATCACAGAAGTTACTGAGACCGCATAGAATGAGTAAAAATCAATTTGCAAGCTTTGTTTATTGTTGAGAAATCTAATGGTGCTGAAGAAGCGCAAACCGCAGCATCTAGTGCATCAATTGGGTCTGTAAGTGGTGTTGATATTTTTTTTCAAGTTATTGCTGAATCCGATAATGCTGTTAATAACGATATTTCGATTAATGCAGTAAAGAATGAAGTAATAATGATGTAACTTACATAAATGCATTAATCAATCTAGAGACAGCGATCATTGAGTATAAAGGTGAATACCATATTAAAGACATTTTAGAGCATTTCCTAAAGCAATTTAGCAATAGGTATAAATACAAAGTATGGATGATGATGAGGCGTAAAGATGGCGTGATTAGCGATTATGAGCTCATATGGGAGGGAAGATTTAGAGATTGGTACCCAAATAAGTATAAGTTTAATTGTGTTCCTAAAGAGACTTATGGCGGGCATATACGAGTTAGGAAAAAGGCTTCCGATATTAAAGCAAAAGAGATAACAAATCAATTGAAACCTGAAGAGGCAGAAAGAATAGAAAGGGAGAGAGAAGAAAAACGCAGGCTTGCAATAAAGAGAAGGGAAGAATATTTGAGTAAGTTGTTTGAACGTGAAGCTAAAGAAAGGGAAGAGCGTTTAAGAAAGGCTAGGGAAGATGAAGCTTATCTAAAAGACCGTGCTAGGGAAAGTATGCTTGCTACTTTAGAGAAAAGTAGGGTAGTGGATATGGGAGTTGATATAGAGAATAATAGGGATAATTCAGCACTCTATGAGAGTATGCATAATCCACCACGTCCGGTTGAGATTGTGCTTAAGAATAATTTTGAAGGATTTAAGACTACCAAGGGAATTTCTATAGCTAATTTAGGGATCATGCTTCCAAATGAAGAACAGAATCAAATTTTAGGTGAAAAGGAGATATGACATGAGGTTTAGTTTGAAATATCTAGCAAGAAGGCTATATATAAAGCGCCATAGGTTTTGGAATACCTATATGAGCGATGAAGTGCAGTCTAAGAGAGCAGACGATACAATAATTAATTTTCCAATACTTAGCCCTGCAGACATTGACTATGAATATGTATATGCATACGTTAAAGATTGGGTAACAAAGAAATATACAGATGATCTTGACATTATGATTAATAAAATAGGCAATGATGATTATTATTGTGAAACAAAGCGTGGTTCTTTGATGAATAATATTTTGGATAGGATTCATGAAGATTATAGGGAAATATTTCTTGGTAACTTAGAAAAAAGGGTTGTTGATAAGAATCCTGAGGTTTTGTTGTTAAGGGGTTTGGGGATGTTGGCTCCTTAGAGACAGAAGAAAAAGCTTCTGAAGGTAAATTATAAGCTAAGCAAGTTAAGACTGCTAAAAAGGTTAAGCTGACAAGTAATTGGGTTATATGCCATTCTGACTTGTGTGAATTACTGATTTTGTAGTCAAATACCATAGAATTAGTAATTCACATTTACTTTACTTGCCCAAGACTGAATAAATAATTGAAATTAATGTTAAAAAAATTCCTATATTAAGTGTAATAATAGTACCAAGCATCCAATTATGTAATCTTAATGTACTCTTAAGTTCCATTTTGTTAGCATCAATCTTGTTATCAAGTTTATTAAATTTAGTATCAATCTTGGTGTTAAGATTATTCTCAACAGTATCAATCTTGTTATCAAGGTCTTTAATGTCAGATTTTAACTCATTTCTAACGTTATCAATTTTGTTATCAAGGTCTTTAATATCAGATTTTAATTCATTTCTAACGTTATCAATTTTGTTATCAAGGTCTTTAATATCAGATTTTAATTCATTTCTAACGTTATCAATTTTGTTATCAAGGTCTTTAATATCAGATTTTAATTCATTTCTAACGTTATCAATCTTGTTATCAAGGTCTTTAATATCAGATTTTAATTCATTTCTAACGTTATCAATCTTGATGTTAAGATTATTCTCAACAGTATCAATCTTGTTATCAAGGTCTTTAATGTCAGATTTTAAGCTTGCTCCAACCTTTTCAAGCTTAAGGTTAAAAGTAGTCTCTAAATACTCAATATCTTTATAAGTAAGCTCATTACGATAATATCTGTAAGACAAATCAGTAGCAATATCTCTATCAATACCAGCTTTAACAAGTTCAGCGATAACCATTTGTTGAGTAACTATCGGTTGAGGAAGTCCCATAAAATCTCCTTATAAGTATTATACATTGTTTTATTGCAAAAGGATATGAGAGAATAGTTGTTTTTGAGTTCTATTAGTTAATTTATAATTAATACCAAGTTGTTTGAGGTGTAGATTAATATAAGATTTGAGCGTATGTAAGTTTTTATTTGATTTATTATCAAGGAAAAAGGATTCAATTAGGGTAGCAATATTAGAGTACAATTTATTATTGCTATTTTTATAGAAAATCAAATTAGAGGTATGTATGCGTAATGATTGAAAAGAATTAATAAACTTTAAGTTTTTATAGCTATTTAGAGGAGTAGCTTTGCTTACAAGTTTGATATGCTTATGTTTTAGATTTTGTGAAGAGGAGTGGTTATAAAAGCAAAAAGCATTTTTTCTATGGGAGGAATTAAGAATAGTATAGTAAATAGATTCTAGACGTTTAGTGATGACGTTTGATAAGAATAGTTTTTTAAGAATACGATTAATTTTCCAAGCAAGGATAGTAGAATTAAGCTTTTTTAAAGAATAAACGGCGTTTGTAATTAGTTTTGAATTAAGCAAAGTATGCTTTTTAATTTGTAGACCAGAAGAAGATAAAGTATAAGAAATAACATTATCTGTAAAGTTAGTGATAGTAAAATTTTTGTTATTTAGAGTGAACAGAGGGATACCGGAAGAGAGTATAATACCAATTGATTTAAGCTCTGTACTATTTGATAATAAGAAACATTCTTTAAGATTTATTTCAAATGAGTCAGTAGTAAATATTTTAGTAAAAATATTTTTTATACTAACCATTGTAGCTAATAGGAATCAAAAATAATATTAAAAAACTTGAAACAACTTCTCTCATATTTTAAAAATCAATTTTCATTATTTCGTCGCACACAAATCCTACATATATCAAAACAACTGATATAACACACTAATAAAACAGCAATAAATAAAGGGAAAAAACACACTGCCAATATAAACAAAATACCTATAACAATTGATATAAATCCTATCCTTCCTCCCTGTTATGCCATGTTGAATTTGCAATATATAGGTAATTAACAAGGGAACCATACCAAAAAAATGGCTCCAAACGTTATAGAAATAATATATAAACCCAAAAAGAAAAGAAATTTAAACATTCAAAGCCCAAATTTCTTATTCTTTTTATTATTATTTTTTCAACAACTATCTTAAGTTAATACCTGTTGCACCAATTCTTTTATTTTTTCCTTCTTATCTCTTACCAGATTTTCAAATTCTATGATGGTTTCTTCTTTGAAAAAACTATTCAATCGCCCTTTTATTTCTATTAAATCGGATATACCTTCCAAATTCTTTATTTCATTGATAGCTTGTTTTAAAAGCTCTTCCCTTCTTTCAAATACCTGTTTTAGCAAATTATCAATTTTAACAATAACATCTGCATCAAATTTTGGATTCTTGAAAAGTGAATTATTTACTATCTGGGAACTAAGATAATTTGTTAATCTTATTATACGATCCGACAAATCAAATAAAAGTGCAAACATATTATCAATAGGATCATATATATCCTTAGATTGCACACTTTTGCCATCAAAATTGCCTAATTTGGCATGCCTCAATAATGGCAATAAATAGCGCTCGAAAATCGATGTTTCTTTAAGATCTTTTGTTACGCTCATATAAACATAATTTCGACCTCCAGCAAAATTACTATGATCAACTCCCCTTACAGATAAACTCCTCATTTTTTTTGCTGTAAAAAAGAACTCTCCAGTATCCCTTTCAAGACCAGTGATTAACAATAATTTCCTAAGTTTTTGAAGATAGCCATCAAGTCTACCTGCCAAACTCTTATAAGAAGCTAGTTTTTTCTGTTTTTCTAGTCTTTGCTGTTCTTCCAGTTTTTTCTGTTTTTCTAGTCTTTGCTGTTCTTCTAGTCTTTTCTGTTCTTCCAGTTTTTTCTGTTTTTCTAGTCTTTGCTGTTCTTCTAGTCTTTGCTGTTCTTCCAGTTTTTTCTGTTTTTCTAGTCTTTGCTGTTCTTCTAGTCTTTTCTGTTCTTCCAGTTTTTTCTGTTCTTCTAGTCTTTGCTGTTTTCCTAGTTTTTTCTGTTCTTCTAGTTTTTTCTGTTCTTCCAGTTTTTTCTGTTCTTCTAGTTTTTTCTGTTCTTCTAGTTTTTTCTGTTCTTCTAGTTTTTTCTGTTTTCCTAGTTTTTTATCCGCCACTCCAAAAACATTTGAAATTTCACTCTCATGACTTGCAATCTTATCTAACTCTCTTTGAGTACTTTGGGAACAGCCTAGCATAAATACAAATAATGCATGAATTCCCACATAAAATATTTTCATACCTAAATATCTCCTTTTTTAAAATCATAATAAAACGTACTAAAAATCTTGGGTATTTGTTGTGGACTCAAGACAACCGTATGTTTTGCAACCGATAAACATAAATATTATTACAGTGGATTACAGAAAAGATAATAATGATATTACTAAAATGTTATTTATCATAAATATTCCCCTTTCTTGCTATCAAATAATAGTTATTCTTAAATAGAAGTTAACACTATTTCATTTAAAATATCAAGCTCATTTAATAAAAATAATTAAATTATTAATAAACCAATCAACATTGTATATGATAATATACTAAAAAAATCATTACTACTTTGCAAGATACATTTGTAAATGTGCTATTATAGAAAAGTCCTTTTGTTTCTTGAAAATATTCGATTTTTTGTACAATACGTTTTTCATTGACATTTGCAATATGCATACCAATACTCTTATTTAATTTACTCGTATCTTTTAATAAAATAGGTTTAGTTACAATAAATTCCCGTCAACAAACAATTTTAAACATAATTTTGTTGTTTCTGGTGGTGTTACTACAAAACAATGTTTGATGAATCCAAATGGATTAATAGTAGTGAGTCTTATTATTTAAGTTTCTACTTGCAAAAAGAACAAGAATCTTGAAGGATTTAATAAAAAAATATTTGGATTTATATCTAAACGTAAAAAAACAAAATACTTTAGTATACTAGCTAACTTTTCAACACTTTTAATCTTTCCAACAGTATTTTCATCCATTTATATAAATATGGATACTATTTTATGTTTTTCAAGATTGTTTTGGATTTTTACTAAATTCTAGACCAGTAATTTGACATATCATCAACATTAAGTACCAATCTTTTCCTATCTCTTATAACCAAACCTCTATTCATTAAGTCCGATAAATAATTCCTTATTCTATAATAAGATAAATTCGTATCTTTCTTAATTTCCCTCAAAGACTTTATAGTACGCTTATCATCTTCTAAATTAGATGCAATAAACTCAAGTGATTCATCAACTCTTTTAGGCGGTTTTTTATTCTTTTCCAAACTAGGGATTCGACTACCTTGTATCTTTTTAGCCTTACTTCTTGTAGGCAATGGGATAGAGTGTAATAACTTTTGTTCATAAAACTTGTGATAAGCATTATGTATTATACAGAATGCCATTGCTAAAAATATATCTGGACAGACAGACAACAATAATAATGAATAAACAAAAATTATATTAAGATAATCATCTCTAGCAATAACAACTGATGTTCCATTTAAAACATTAGCCGCTTTAATGCGCTTATTATTTACAGCTGTTGTTTCAATCAAATTACCAAGCTTGAAATGCAAATCTTTCAAAGATTGTAAATATTTATCCCTTTGATTAAATAAAGCCTTATTTTCTCTGCTCGCATTTTCAATTTCTCTCATGTAATCTTGCTTCATAGTTTTACATGTAAAGTCCAAATTCAAGTGCTTATTCTTGGCAAATTCTATACGATCATTATTATTCTTAATCTTAACATCAATACTAACTATTTCACCCTCAATTATCCGCTCTTTATCAGAAAGTAGCCTGCGCATACCTTCCTCTTTTTCACTTTGACTTTTTTTAACGCTCAAAACAGCATCCCTAATAGCACCTTCAAACATCAAGCATCAAGCTAAAGAAACTCTCAAAACTCATCCATGAACTTACAGACTGTGTTACAAGCCCTATCACTAGTAATACAAATATTGCTACTCTCTCTAAGCGCGCAAACACTGAAGCCTTAACAATATCCTCCACTACACGCTTCCTTAGTAAGGACAGAAAATACAATAATATTGAAGATGGTACCATTATAATGACTATTGTAAATGACAGCGTGTGATATAATTTAGCATTACTGCCAACATTATAACTTGCAAATCCTCTATGAGAATGCACCACATTGGAGAAAAATAAAAAGAGAGCAAACATTATCAACCAAATGTTACGAATAAAAAATTCAACATTAAGTCCCAGGGAATCTAGAATACTAAATTTCACACCACAATTTTTTGTTATATTACATTTTTTACTTATCATCAAAGACCCCTCTCTTAATTATATTTCTATACAACTAACAATTTTACATACCCTTGACTACTTGTGATGAAACACTCAAACTGTATGTTGAAATACAAATTGCTGTCTCTACTAAGAAATTCCTAAATATTTTCCTAAAGCCACAAATAATTGTGCTACAAAATATGACGCAGCAAGCGCAGCAACAACTGTCAAAGATGAAATTAACTGCCCCTTAAATCCTAACCTGCTCTCAATCAAAGTCAATCGAGAATTGATTTGTCCTAAATCAGTTTTAACAGCCTCTATCTTTTCATCAAGCTTATCTACCCTAGCATCAAGTTTATCTATCTTCGCATTCAAATCATTTTTAACAGTATCTATCTTCTCATTAAGTCTAGACTCTACTCCTTCTATCTTCTCATTTAAATCACTCCTGAATATATTTATCTTGTCATCTAAATAGTGAAAATTATCCAACATTCTATCTTGAAAAATATCAAACTTTTCTTCAAGAACATAATAACTAATAATCTGACCATCAAATGTCACACTATGATAATCTTTCTTAACTCTCTCAGGCCTAACTGCACTCTTAGCTATCTCTTCATCATTTACTTGTTTTTTTTCTGCAACACCCATATTTAACCTCGATTAATTCTTTACATTCTAACTAATTATAACATATCAAGCTTCAATTACTAATTGACTCTTTTCAAAAGAGTCAATTGATTTTCTCGATTGTTTAAATATTTTTCTATTCAGCCATCCTAAAACTCATTGAATGCTCCCGAGCTTTAAGCATACGCACAAGCTTATCGGCATCCAAAACATCACCATTGAAATTGTAATTATTAATAATTACTTGTCCCTTACCATTTCCTTCACTTTTTTGTATTTTATTAATTTCCTCTGCAATAATTCTTGCCTCAAGATTACGCAAATTTTCATCAATTGGCGCTGGAGTTACTCTTACAAGCTCGCTCTGGCCCATCTCACTAGTCATCAGTCCTGCACCAGGCATATATGTTGGTCTTGTAGTCTTAAACCGGGCACCTTTGCGTGCAAGTTTAATTTCCTGCACAGAGCCTGCAGATTTTACTTTTGCTATTCTCTTTAATATCTCGTCTAATACTCCTTGAGCACGCTCTAAATCACTAGCTTTGCTCCAGTACCAATTATATGAATTTACTTTATCAACTTCTGCCTGGGCCTTAATTCGCTCCCCTTCAAGATTTTCAAGTTTACGATGACGTTCCCCTTCAATCTTTTTAGAATCTTCTGCCTTAGTTATTGCTTCACTCTCTTGTTGTCTTTTAGTTTTATACTCACTCTCTACTTGTGCAATCCGTTTTTGAAACTCCTCACCAGATATTTGCCCCTTACTTTGTGCCTGCTTCAAAAATTCAATCTCTTTACTATATTGGTCATCAAGCTCTCCTAACTTCTCTTTTCTCATTGCAATCTCACGATCAAAACCTTCTTCAAGACGAACAAGTGCAACCTCGCTTTGTTTAGCTAGTTCCTCTAAATCCTTGTCACGACGCTCTTCAATCTCTTTAATTCTTTGCTCTTCAAGTCCCTTGAAAATACCCACAGCAAAACTTAAAGTAGCTGAAGCCATTGCTCCCCAAGGGCCCATACTTGCTATCATGTCTTTTGATACATCAAATAATGACTGAGTAAGGGTATCTGCACCCTTAATACCTGCTACAACATTTTTTCCCAAATCTTCAGTAACAACTTTATTTACAACACCCGAAAGACTTTCTAATAGTGAAACAAAATTATCACGTAAACCCCCTGCCACCTTTTCGGCTTGACTTGCAATTTGAAGCAAAGTATTTTTATTTGATTCATTAAGTTTTTCAAATTCTCCCTTATGCGACTCTGCAAAATCACGGTAAAGTTTATTAATCTCAGCTTGCATATCAGCACTAGCCTTTTCTCTCTCGGCTAAAGGACGCATCATGACTTCAAACTGCATTGAAATGACCCTTTGTTGCAAATCTTTGTGTGCCTCTACAAATCTTCGGTCAGTAGCAGTCTTACTAAATTCATTAACCCCCTTCTGCAGTGCCGTTAGCAAATTTTTATTTGATTCATTAAGAGACCGGAAACTTGATAAATACTTATCAACAAATGCTTTTTGCTTTTCATTAATAGTATTAGCAAGTTTTTTCATTGCTTCCTCTTGGGCTTCATATGAAAGCATCAAAATCTCTCTATTAAGTCTTGCTATTTCATCTTGCAAATCCTTGTATTCATTTACAAAACCGAAATTAGACTTTGCAAAATTATTTACATCTCTCTCAACATTGGCAAGTGTTTTTTGATTCTCAGCAGTTAGCGAGTCAAAACTTGCACCATACTTAGCAATAAATGCCTTATTTTTAGCATTAATTATAGATTCTAAGCAACGGGTGGCTTTTTCTTGCTCTTCCAAAGGTTTTAAAGCTACTTCTCTTTGCATTTTGCAAATCATCTATGGAAGTTAAGCTTATCGACATATTAAGAGTATCACTATCATTAATATCATTACGCTGACTCATATATTAGTAAATCTCTTTTAGAATATTGGTCAAAATTACTCTCAACTTGAAATAGTAATCTCAATAACTTCTTGTGGATAAAAATGAATAACCCCTGCTGATTGTATTGACGCATGAATATAATCACCATCAGGACCTGCAAATCTTCTAAAGAATATTTCAGGCATCATTGGCAGAAACATTGCTTCTGGATTTGGCTCATAAAGAACTGGATGCTCAAGTCCTTTAAACACTAAAGTTACTATATTATGGTCTTTTAGAAGCGCTTCTTTTACTGTTATGTATTGCGGTTCACTGTAGCGATCTAACAAAAGATGTGAAAACTTATAAGGTAAGAGTAGGTGGTAAAACCCATCAAGTTTTTTCTTATGCTCCTCAGATTCACGTTTAGCTTCCACAACTTTTTGATGCAAAACACTTCCACTAGTTAGTGATGAAGAAGATGTACTTGTTATTTTGCTTCTGCCCGTAAGTGTTGCAATACCTTCCATCTTAATATCAGGTTTTCCAAATACAATTGAATGATAAGCATCGTTCATAAGATCAAGTTCCAAATTAGCCTTAACTTCATCCTCACTCACATAACCATACATCAAATCTTTCAAAGATATGCGTTGCACTGTGTTAAATGCATCATGCATTTTATATTCCATCTCTTGCAATACTTTACGAACCACATAATGTCCTTGTCTAAGCTCACTTCTGCTTATAATCTTATAAGGTATGAGCTCTTCAAGGCCTTCTTTCACAAGTTGCACAATATCTCCACGATAAGTACCACTTGACTCTACAAAAATACTTGTACTCATTATCTACACTCCTCTAAATTATAAAAAATTTTCTACTACCACATCAGACTCTAAGTTTGCTAAAAGCTTTGAATCTTTAAATGCACACACTTCGGCATGCTTCTTTTTGACTAATAATTAGTGTATTTATGAAATATACTACATTACTGCTCAATATTAAGGTAAAATATGTCATAATTCCCAACACTCTAATTTCGCCCCTCTGTATCACCATTTGTAACTTGAGATAAGTACCATGTCATATACAAAATCATAAGATCCCTCTATCCAATACAAACTATCCTCATGATTCGGTTTGTAGCATTGGAAATGCTCAGAGTGATCCATTAAGATCGCACATTTACATTGGATAGAGTCCAAACATATGAACTAAACATCTCTCAATCAAATCTTTGATGTAAGTATACAAAGTATCATCCAAAACAGATGGCACATACCCTTATTTATCGGATAATACCTTCGATTCTCACCACCCTTCCAAATAATCCCCTATCTTCTACTACAATTGGCTCTCCAAGTTTACCAATGTAAGTCTTTGCTTGCTCCATATTCCCCCTCCCAACCCCAAATTGTATCTTCACATTATCAGCCTGCAAGCGTCTCTTAATCTCTTCAAAATTTTCATCACTGATAGCCAAATTACGCTACCTCCTCTCTTTGCCCTTAACGTTTTCTCTATAAACATTCAAATCAACAATACGAACACCAACAGCAAATTTTCTTGTCAAAGACATACCAAGATCATTTTTTACAAAAAAATCACGTATCAATAGAATTGTAGTTAACGGGAAATTGAATAGGTTTCTCAAAGACAACATTCAAAAGTTTAGAATAATCGTTCACATTAAAGCTAATACTCTTAGTTGAGTCTAAAACCTCACGATTGACAAACTTTTCTAAAATACCTTTGAATAACGGTTTACAGCCCTCGCTACCTTTACATATCATATTATCCTTTCTTTCCTAAAGAATAGAAAGTCCGAAAATTCATCAGAAAGGCCATTTACATCAAATTTAAAGATACTTGATGCGGTCTTTAGTGTAGGGTCTTACGATTTTAAGATCTAAAGACGCACTAGATACATCAGCGTAAGGAGTTAAATCAAAGAATTGACCCTCATCAATAAAAAAGACAATACTAAGACTAGAGCAACCACAATGCTCATTCTCTTCCTGATCATCTTCAATATCAACAGCATCAAGCGGATATCAATTCTCCATTAACAATCCTAAAAGAATCATCAACACTTAAAGGGGATAAGTCATCAGAAGGAAGTAGTATTTTCAAGATTAACTAAATCTACCGCCTTTCCCTCTTCTAAAGCATCTCCAACTTCAACTTCTTGTTATTGCAAGTTCACAAATCCTCCCCTTGCCTACCCTACTCCTGTAAGGACACACTTGAGTATACTTACGATATACATTAAGAGCAATGGGCTTGACTGATGCTATGTAAAAATACACAATCAATTGTGCAAGCGGTTATACAATTACAACGAGAAAGCACAAATCTTAATCAAAAAGCAATAGAAAGAGAAAAACAAGCTCAATAATTAACCAAACATTCAAGAAGTACTATACAAAACCCAAAAAAGAACAAAAAACTATTATAATATTTAATCTATCCTTATAGATTAAATATTATAAACATCCAATTTTGCTATTTTACAAAGATTGTCTCTAAGTTTTGCATAAAGAAGAGAATTATATATAAAATAATCCAAAGAACATACAAAAATTTAGCTTTGGATTAAAGGTAAACTATGAGTAGTTTAGCAAAAAAGAAAAAATTCAAATCACAAGACACAAAAGACCAAATAAAATCAACACTAAAAAACCTTTTATCCTTAAACAAGAATAAAACATCCCCTGATATTAAAAAAATCTTTGTATTGCAAGTTGAATCGCAAATAAGAAAAATGTTCAAACGATACAATAGAATACTTAAGGTTTATTGGACAATAGATACCAAAAATATAAATTATAAACAATCAGATGAAGCTGCAAGATACTCAGCAAGCAATATTCTACAGCATTGTAAATAAACCATTAAAGAATGATAGTCAGAAAAAGTATGCAAACGAACTATTGTGAAAGACATAAAAGCCTCTAAATGAAATAGGACTAGTGAAGTCCAAAATTAGAAGGTTTGACAAACACAAAGGAAGTATTGCCCACTATATACAAACATGGTCTTTGCACATATGCACAAAGACATAATTTTAAATCACCTCAAAGAACTCCCTAAAGAAAATCTAACGGACATAAGAATTATTGGGGATTTCGATAAAGACATAGAAAAAACAACATTTAATTGCACAGCTCTTGAAAAATTTGGAATACTACCTAAATTAAGTGAACATAATAAAATAACCGTAATGTCACATGTAATTAATAAAGCTAATATAAGCTATATAAATAATAAGAATTCTAGAAAAATGCTTTCAACAAAAACTTTTTCCAGTAACCCAAAAGCAAGACAATCCAAATTCAAAAGAGATGGTTTAGAGACAAGGCTTATCTCTAAACATAAAATCGGTAAAAGATATCTAAATCAAATAAAAGAATGCAGTAACAATAATGCACTTGCTGCTACGATTTGTGCTTCTTCACAGCACCATTAACTTTCGCAGCACTAAACAACTTGCCAATTGATTTTTTGCTCACTCTTTGAGGTCTTAGTAACTTCTGCGTTTCCTTCACCTTGCTTGAGAAACTATCCCAACTTTATTTTTTTGATTCCTTTAACAAGTGCCGTTTACGCTTTCGATATCTTCGGGTTGAGAGTCCTGGTCTTTAACAGCATTTTCAATAGCAACATAACCTCCAGCCCCTTTTTCTCCTTCTTTAGCTCCTGCCACAATCTTGTCTAATATATCAGTGATAAATTTATCAACGACTGTTTTAACTTTTGCGTAATTACCATTCTTAATAACTTCAAAAGTTAACTTCTCTTTAACTGATGTCATCATTTTCTTAATATCAATGAAATACTTTCCTATATCGCTTTTCTTAGTATCTACCTTAATACCCCAAACGCATCTGCAACCATTTCTACAAAAGAAATAATAAATTGATAAAAACTCTTTCTCTAAATTAGCTATTGAGGTTAAAAAAACGGTTTTAGGATCCTCTACCTACCCAATATTATAGCTTACTAATGCCAAAAATAAAGTCATTATTATTGCAATTATTCTTTTTTACACTTCAGGACTACTTTTAACTCATTCATTACCTTCAGCATCGGAACTATTGCTAGCAAATAATTATCATGCTTTACAGAGAATAAAAGAAGTATTTTGCTTACAATGACTTCTTATTTTTAGTATTTATTTAATAGGACTAGTTATTAATAGCTTTAGAGGTGCTCTGTTCAGGACTTATAGGAGTATCATTAGCATTAATTTTTATAGCTTCTTTAACAATCTTAAGGCCTGCGTCAATAGTTTTCCTTATTGCAATAGTTAGTGTGTCTAGTGCTTTAGTTACCGCACTTACTGCTGCTCCTTTAACTGCTTTCTCCGCATCAGCATCACCATTATTAACATTAGCAAATTTACCACCTTTAGCCATCGCTCTTAATACTATTCCACCTGCTATGGTCCCATCCTTAGCATTAACGCTAATAGCATTAGCAGCACCATTATTCTTAGCTAACTTAGCAGCATCACCATTTTTAACTATAGCTTGCAAGATATCTGCTCCGGTTACTGCTCCTACTGCTTTAACTGCATCAGCTGCTGATTTTTTTGCAGCAGCAGCACTAACAGCAGCAGCATTACCAAACAACTTACCTGCTTCACCAGCATCATTACCCCTTGCAGTAGAACCATCTTCAGCCTTTTTATCATCTCCAGCATCAGGACTCCCTTCTTTCCCAAGCACTACATCTACAATCTTTCCAATCCCTTCACTAAGAGGCTTAACTGAAGCTTCTTCAGCTTTGGTACCAACACCAGCAGCACCACCTTTAACAACATCACCAATTGAGTCACCAGCATCACCAATAGCCTCACTAACGGTCTTAGCCCCATCAATTATCTTGTCAAGAGTATTATCAATGAGTGTTTTTACCGCAGTCTCAGTTGCAGAGGCATTAGGATTTCCTTCTCTCTTCATGTCAGCAACAATTTTATTAAGCTTGTCCTTAGTGCCTTGTATAGTATCTTGCACTGTCTTAAAATAAGCTCCAACATCAGACTTTTTTGTCTCTGTACTAAAACCTAATACCTTGGAAACTATATCTCCAAATGATGTAAACACATTTAAAAAATTATTACCTAAGTCTATTACTGACTTTAAAAACTTACTCTGAGGATCTTCCAATTAAAAAAATCTAAGTTCTCATTAAGTTATAAAATAAGTTAAAATCAAGCCATAAATGTAATCTAAGAGATAAAAGTCATCAAAATAATCTAAAAAGTATAATAATGTATTAAAACAAGTAAATATAGGAATAAAAAACAAAATAAGCTAAGAGAACAAACTCCTAGCTTATTACTTATCGACTTTATTTTTTCAGTTATTTGCCTATGAATTAAAAACTAATCTTATAACAATTACCTAAATTATTCATTCCTTAGTTAAGGCTTAGCAGGAGCTGTAAGCTCATTAATTGCAGATTCTACTGCAGCATTGGCAGCCGTTAACAATACATCAACTGATGTGTTCAAGGCAACAAGCTCTTTTGCTCCGTTTTCCCCATCAGCTTTATTTACACGATCCATAGCTTTTGGGCATTATCTTTAGTAGCAGCTCCTTGATCAACCCCTAACTCAGCATGTTTGCTCTTGAGTTTATCCAGAAATGCCTTAGTTGCAGTTGTAAAATTAGTTACCTTTTCATCCAGATTTTGTTCCTTAAAAGATTCCAAAACGCTTAAAGCTTTTGATTTCTTATCTATATCTAATACAATACTATAAACTCCTGAAATCAATGAAGTATTTTTATCAGTACTACCATCATCAGTAAGAGTACCGTTATTTTGAAGTTTCTTACCAATAGCTTTAGCAAGCTCGTCAATAGACTTAACTAAAGTATGAACTTCTTTAACACTTGCTGCAAAATCACTAGCATCTTTTATTTTTGCACTTATTTTTGCCAAATTAAGTACTGTTCCATCAGGCTTAGCTATTTCCTCACTTTTAAGATCTGACCCTCCATTATTACATGATATTAATACCATAAATAAAGTCATTATTATTGCACTTATTCTTTTCCTCATTTCATTATTACACACATATTTTTAAATCTTAAATTACAATAAAAACATACTTTTAATATCATACTTGCAATTATTTATATTCAATCTTTACTCATATAAACAATTTTATATACAAATAAACATTCCCTAAATAACATTAGAAGCTAAGAGCATTACACTCCTAGCTTCCTATTCCTTTTTGACTTTATTTTTCCCTGCTCTTACAGCTTACTTAATCAGAGAAACTACACTCCTGCATTAAAAACAAGAAAAGCTTTTCCCTTAAATAACTTTATATTTTTAGTTTGATGATTTATTAGTAATTGGTTGAGCATCCCCAGATTCAGTAGCATCAGTTTCAGTAATCTCAGAATATTTTATTCCCTTTACTGCTTCTCTTATCTTATCTAGATTGCTACTTACTGTTTTCCTAATTATAAAATCAAGTACTCCTAATACCTTATTTACTGCGCTTACTGCTGCTGCTTTAACTACATCAGTATCTGCAGCATTAGCACTAAATTTACCTCCTTTAATCATAGCCTTAAGAGCTACTGCAGCTACTAGGTCTGCATTTGTTTTTGCACCGTTGTTAGCAGCAGCAGCATTAGCATTAGAAGCAGCCAGTGCACCAGCTTCATGATTATTGTTGTTGCCAGCAAGGGCAGCTGGCGCAGTAGCCTCAGCATTCTTAATTTTATCAATCATTGCCCATGGGTCTGCCTTAGCAACCTCAGATGCTAATTTATCACCAGCATTAGCAGCAGCATTCCCATTTGCACTACCAAGAACAGCAGAGGCATCAGTAGTAGCAGCAGCATTTACTGGTCCACCTGCATTTCCTTTTGCAATCTTTACTCCAGACTTATCTGCTACATCAATAATAGCTTTAATCCCTGCAATTATAGCTTCAACCCCATCTTTATCAGCAGCACCAGGAACAGCATCAGCATTATCACCAATATTAGTATCACCAGCTTCTTTAGCAACACCAGCAAGTTTAGTTAGGGCAGTAATTAGTTGTTCAAAGACATCACTAGCACTGTTAATTGCACTCTTAACAGCTTCAATTGTGCTGCTATTAGCATTTTTTGCTTCAGATATTTTATTTGATAGCTCTTTTAACTTATCCTTAGTAGTTGTAAGTCCATCTCCTATTTTCTTAAAGTGTTCACCTACTTTACTTTTCTTGTCACCAGATTTAACTGCATTAAATCCTAATGCATCACCTATTGCATTTCCAAAAATTCCAAATATATCTTGAAATCCTTGCCCTATTTTAATAAGTGAATCTAAGAAAGGATTTTTAGATCCAGCAGCCAATTTAACTTCTTATTTTTCATTACAACAATATAGAAGGCATCTGAGACGCATCTCTAAGATTGCCTTCTAATCTTACTTTTAAGTAATTAATCTAACTATCTATCTTATTACTGACCTGTTGCTTTTGGAGCTCTTGCTTTATCTATTTTTTCTTTTGCTTTCTCAAGAACATTCTTTACTGTCTTCTTAATTAGATCTTCTACTGCCCCTAATAGTTTATTTGTTGCATCTATACCTACTGCTTGTACTGCTTTGTCATTGTCATTATTATTTGAAGCCAATTTACCATCTTTAACTAAGGAACGTAATGCCATCCCTCCTGCTACTGCTGCTGCTTTAGCCGTTTCTTTTGCTAAATGATTTGCAGTCCCCCCTACTGCAAATTCCAATGGAGTTGTCTCTGCCTTTACATCTTCTGCTACTGCTTTAACATGTCCTTCTTGTGAATTAACTATTGATGCTAATATTTCTTCTCCACTTACCGCTGATACTATTAATGACGCTTTATCTGAATCTGTTGCTCCTGGCGTGTTATCTGTAGCTAATATTTTAACTCCATCCTTATTATCTAAATTATTTATTTTTACTGCTGTGGTTCCTGCTTTTGGCTCTGAAACACCCACTGCCTTTGCTATGTCTAATATTCCTTGTAATGCTTTAAGGGCTTTTTTTAACACATCCTCTTTTGCTTTTGCTCCTGCAGCATTACTTGCTGTCCAACTTACTGGATTAGTATCACCTATATCCTTCAAGGAATCTAAATGACCTTTTAATGTGCTTAAAGTAGTTTTAGCTGCATTAACTGCACTTCTAATTGCTACGGATATTGGTCCATCTTTAGCTCCTTCTACTTCTGACTTTTTTGCTACTTGTTCTAACTCTTCTGATGCTTTTCCAATCTTATCACCTAGACTGCTAAAATAGCCTCCTACATCCTCTTTCTTTGTAGTTGCTTTAGCAGTAAAGCCTAATGTATCTGAAACTAACTCTAAAAATGAATAAAAGACATTTTCAGCACTTCTACCTACATCCATTAAAACTTCACTTAAACTTCTTCCTCCTGTAGCTGCTGCTACGCCATCCTTCCCTGCTTCTACTGCCTGTTGTCCACATCCTATCATTAGAACAACTATCATCATCATTATACTTATATTTAACTTATTAATTATTGCACTTATTCTTTTTCTCATTTTTTTACGTGCCTCCTTTTAACTCAGAGGGCTAGATATAAATAAGAGAAACAAGTCTCATGCATAGAGAGCAATAGAAGAGTTCTCCTTAAATGACTTTATTTAGTTATGTTTATTAATAATTCTTTATTCTTATTTTTTCTTTTCAGTTTCTACGGGTCCAGTAGCCTATGCAGACTTATCTTCTTGTTTAACTGTAGCAAGAGTTTCATTTATTGTATTTAAACCACTATCAACAGTATTTCTAATAGTAATAATAATAGTACTTAATGTTTTGTTTACAGAACTTGCTGCCCCTTTGGCTGCCCTCTGCTTCAGTCTTATTGTCACCAATATCCTTAACAATAAATTTACCATCCTTAGCCATGGCTCTGAGCGCTATCCCTGCTGCAATAACCACATCTTTTTGGATTCCGAAGTAGTAAGTTTTTCATCATTTGCAGTACCAGTACCCTTGCTAAAGCCAGAGTAGCTGCATCTTTCGCATCCTTAACCGCACCATCTTTCCCAGCATTAGAATCCGCAGCAGCAATAGCTTGCAATATGTCAGCGCCAATTACTGCTCCTATTGATGCACTTGCTGCTGCTACATGTTTATCTTCAGCACCATTATTAGCCGCAGTCTGGGCCCCAAATAGCCTACCAATATCCTTTTTATCATCATTAACAGGTTTAGTCTTGTCTACTTGTCCATTTCCTTCTTTTATTACCAAATCAACTATTTCTTTTATTCCCACAATCAGATTCTTTACACTTCCTGCATTAGGACTATTCCCAGCCGCATCAGATTTTACAACCTCACTAATTGATGCTCCACCAGTAGCACCACTAACTGCTTTCTTTGCTCCTGCTGCGATCTTGTCTAATACTTCTGCGATAAACTTATCAACTACTTCCTTCACTTTTACATAATTACCATTCTTAGCAACTTCATCTTGCAACTTCTTTTTAACTGATGTCATTGTGTTTTCAATATCAGTGAAATACTTCCCTATATCACTCTTTTTGTATCTGCTTTAATACCAAAAGCCCCAGTAACCATATCTCCAAAAGTCACAAAAACATCTAAAAATCCTTTCCCTAAATTAGCTATAGATGTTAAATACACATGTTTAGGATCTTCCGCAACCCCACTGCTACTACAGCTTGCTAATACCACAAATAAAGTCATTATTATTGCACTTATTCTTTTCCTCTTTTTTTCCGTGCCTCCTTTTAACTTATACATTAGCTTCAGCATTAAAACTAAAGATTTGCAAAATATTTAGTTTTAATTATTAATGCAAGGAAAGAATTTATAGACAACTATGTACTATTTAATAGTAAAATAATTATTATCTTTATAAAAAGAAGTTAATAGCTTGCTTAAAACATTTTATTTTTAACTCTTTCTAGAATTCTTTGATAACCGATTTATATTTAATGCATCAATCTAAATTAAAAGGAGAGATGTTAAATATATGAAATCAAAGACAAAGTATTTAAGCTTAAGCTTGCTTTTAAATTTTATTAGTTGTGACTTACTATTTAATGGTGAACTTAAAGATAAATCCGTTGATTTACTCGGTAAAATTTATTCTGTATTAGATACTAGCAAAGAAACTGTTAATCCTTCTGATAATGCTCATCAAAATAGTATTCCTAAAAAGTCAAGAAAAAATAAAAGACATACAAAAAAAGATCAGTTACCACAAAGAATAAGTGGCTTTACTAAAAAAGGTACTCTTCAAAGCACAGAAGGGGAAACAAATTTTCCAAGTCTTAGTGGAATATCCCCTGTTGGCATTAATTACAATGCACGCCCAGACAATTTTAAAAACACCTCAAGTAGCAATTATCTTCAAGGCAATGAAATCATCGATTCAAATAGCCTTGACTTCTCTTATGACTCTGCATATAGCCTAAGTGGACAAAACAGTTTTAGTCAAGATTACTATGAGGAAGATGAAGACGATTACAATTACAACAACTATGATCAGGAAGATGAGGATGAAGAGGACGATGACAACTACGGGGAATATGAAGACGAAGACGATAAAGAAGAGGCAAGATTAGACAAGGAATACAAATCACGTTCAAGAAAAACCAAAAATAGCGTGAAGAAAGCACTTGAAATAGCTAGACAAATAAGATATGATTGGGGGACAGTTGAATTCCTTACAATGAAATTAGACCCTAATTATGGAATAAGATCTACAAAAGAGGAAAAACAAGAGTATCAAGAAAAATTATCTAAGTTTAATAAAAACAAGTTAACAGAAGATCTCACAAAACTTTTAAGTGCAATTGAAGAAAGTCTAAATGACGCTATAGCTCTTACTAATATTCCTGAATACCCTGGTAGCTTCCAAAGCGATCTAGATTCAAAGACAAAATTAGAGAAACTTAAAACAGAAATAAGCTCTTTGCTTGCAAAGGTGCAAGTAAGTCATAAAACTAATTATCAAGCATACAAAGAAATAGAATCACCCAAAAGAATACCTCCACAGACTAAATATGAGTTGAAGAAAGTACTAAGATTACTTGACGGCACTACTGGTGCTAGATAAATTTGTATTTAACAATTAAGTACTTTAAATTAAAAGTAAAGATAGTCTATAAATAAGCCTATCTTTACTTTTATATATACTCATTTAATTATTGTATAAAACCTTATATTCCTGATTTAACAAATCTCTCTTTTTTAAACTCTCAGCATTCAATCTTCATAAATCTTCAAAATCTGTTTATTATTCAATAATAATAAAAATCTTTAAAATATTTCAAAAACAGCTTAGGATAATAATCCTTACGCTTAAAATGTAATAAAAAAATAAATGCATAATCAAATTTTGAATATAATTATTTTTAGAAATTTATTTAAATAAAATTTAAGAGAGTCCCTTGTAAAAGGAACTCTTCTTGCAAATACTAATGTTTAAAATATTTAAACCTTTGCTATCTCTATCTTACAAGATTTGCTAAAAAAAATGTAGCCTCTTTAATGAGGTTTTCTATACCCTTCATTGCTCCCGCTGTTTCAATTATTCTCATAGAAGAAGATTCTAACTGCTCTAAAGAATTTTCTGCATATCGTCGTGCTTCTCTGGATAATTGTTTTGGCAAATTACTGTTTACTCTTCTAAAGGAGTAACCTACACGTGACGCACTCTCTAATCTCTTGGTAATAGCTTCTTTTAAAGTTTTTTGTGCTTCTTCAAACAAGCATTTTGCAGATATTCGCTCATTAAGTCCACTATCAACTTGAGTCATAAGCATATCAAGATTAGACCTCTCCTCATTTAACCTATTTTGCAATTGAGTTAACTTTCTTATCTTTTCTATATTTTCCTTATGCTTTTTGCTTAGTGATGTTCTTTCACTCTGAATTTTTTCCATTATATCATAAAAATCAGCTCTTACTCGCTCATATCTATCTTTAAGCTCATGTGCATTCTCAATTAATTGCTGGAATCCGGATTTCTCAAGAACACTTTTTACCTTTTCAATTTCTGCTTCTGCTTCCTTTTCTTCTTTAGTATTTGGAATTAAATCCTCTTCTTTTATCTCTATCTTTTCTTCTTGAATATAATATGGATACCCTTGTTGAGATACTGAAATCCCCACATTAACAGGCACTACAGGTTCTACTTCAATGTCTTGTTGTATTATTTCACGCTCTTCGAGACCATTGACAATCTCTTCCTGTTCTTCTTGAATGTCTTGATTTCCTTGTATATAGTGTAAATCTTTATTTTTTTTGTTTCCATCTAAAAATTTTTCCCTTGCTTCACCTAGCAAATCATTAAGGGCATTTATATCACATGATAACAAACACAATAACATGAACATACATACTGTTAAAATACTTTTCTTCATATTTGCCTCCTGGGATATTAAATTACTCAATTATTGGGTCTTAATATTGAAATAAAATAATTATTTATCAATATATACCATTTAATTTAAATGGCAAAAATAATTTTATAAAATTGCAATTATTTTAATCTATGTCAATTAAAAGCCATATAAAATTATTTTACTAAGTAAATTTATAAATCAAATAAAAAAAAGTTAAAAATAAAAACAGAAGCTAAGATCTTCTGCTACATTTTTGATATAATTTCTAAAAAATACCGAACACCTGTATAAATCTTTTGTATTAATTTTGAATTCTAAGCTCATTGGCTCTTTTAACCTTTAACAAGCTCACTTAAAACTATTTGCTATGTAATTACTGGTTGTGCATATCCCATAAAAAAACTCCTTATGTAATTGTAATATAATATTTTACATGCCATAAAAACTTTATCTTAGTAAAATGTGCTTTAAGAAAACGTATACCCAAAGCCAAGAGTAAACACGCTGCAATAATACTGCATATTTATTTTAAGTGTAAGAAATATCTTAGCAAAACTACTCTGTCCAAATACATTATCTTCAACATAAAGTATATTCAAATTAAGGTTAGTAAGTATGGTTTAATTTTGAATCATATGTTGGATGGTATTCGTAAAGCTCTTCTTAAATTAAGTGATAAAGTCTATCAATTAACTCAAATCGAGTTTAATAAAGTGTTCTGGATAGTTCAGCATCGGATTTAAATTTAGTCGATAACGCTTGATTTTTAGCTTAACATCAATAACCCTTGTCCCCTTTAGTATCTGTCATAAAGGTGATAGGGTTTTTTATTTTCGAACTTATTGTAGCTAAAATAGAGCCACTAAAAGTAGCATTTGTTGTCTTTCAGCTATCTTATTACAAGTTTTTTTAAAATAAAAGGAAAGCTTACTTCCCTTCCCTTATGCAAAGATAAAAGAAGCGTTTTCCTTGCAATGACTTCATATTTTAGTATCTAGTATTTATTTAACTAATTGCTAATAGTAGCTTTAAAGGTGCTCTGAACAGGACTTATAGACGTATCATTAATTAATCTTCATAGCACACTTATCATCCATTTTTTAAGGGCTGTTTGAGTAACTTGAACGGTATCTTGTTGTCTTGAAGTAAACTCCAATATCAGACTTTTTAGTATTGGTGTTAAAACCAAATGCACCAGCAACCATATCCCCAAATGATGTGAACACATTTAAAAAATCATTCCCCCCAAGTCTATTACTGACTTTAAAAATTTACTCTGGGGGTCTTCCGCAACCCCACCGCTATTACAGCTTACTAATACCATAAATAAAGTCATTATTATCGCACTTAATTTATTTCTTTCCAACATCTATCCCAATTTCCCTTTTGCTGCCCTTACCACACATTTAGCTTACTTTTAAAGTATTAATTATTTGATTACAATAAAAACATACTCTTAATATCATACTTGCAATTATTTATATTCAATCCTTACTCATATAAACAATTTTACATACAAAGAAACACTCCCTAAATAACATTAGAAGCTAAAAGCATTACACTCCTAGCTTCCTATTCCTTTTTGACTTTATTTTTACCTGCTCTTACAGCTTACTTAATCAGAGAAACTACATTCCTGCATTAAAAACAAGAAAAGCTTTTCCCTTACAATAACTTTATCCTTTATATTTACCCTTAACTAGTTTTTCGCTTGCTGACCACTAGTTGTTGCTTCTGCAGTATTAGTTGCTTCTACAGATTTATCTTCTTGTTTAACTGTAGCAAGAGCCTCATTTATTGTTTTTAAACCACTATCAACTGTATTCCTTATTGCTATTATTAGAGTGCTTAAAATCTTGTTCACTGCGCTTGCTGCTGCACTATTTATCGTCGTTACAGCCGCATCTTCATTGTTTTTAATAGAAAATGTACCATTCTTAGCCATTGCTCGCAGTGCAATGCCTGCAGCAATAACTGCGTCTTTTTTTGCTCCATCTTTAATCTCTTTTTTATTATCTTTAGCTGGAGCAACTGCAATCTCAGCTGCATCTGTTGCTTTTTCAATTCCATCAGTACTATTTGCAACAGGATTTTCCTTAGATTGTACTATAGCTTGCAAGATATCAGCACCTGTCACTGCTCCTATTGACGCTGCAGCTGCTTGAGCTGCCGCATTATCAGCTCTATTCGCATCAGTGGTTGCGGTAAATAATTTACCAATATCTTTCTTACTATCATCTTTAGTAGCATCAGCATCTGCCTTACCTTCCTTCAAGACTACCCCAACTATTTCTTTAATTCCTTTAACAAGAGAATTGACACTTGTTGCTTCTCCAGGTACAGCATCACCATTCTTAACAGTATTCCCAATAATAACATCACCAGTAGCCCCTTTAGATGCTTCTTTTGCTCCTTTCTCGATCTTTCCTAAGATTGCAACAAATTCGTCAACAGCTGTCTTTACCTTTGGATAGTTACCATTCTTAGCAACTTCATCTTGCAACTTCTTTTTAACTGATGTCATAGTGCTCTCAATATCAGTAAAATACTTCCCTATATCACTTTTCTTAGTATCTGCCTTAATACCAAAAGCTCCAGTAACCATATCTCCAAAAGTCACAAAAACATCTAAAAATCCTTTCCCTAAATTAGCTATAGATGTTAAATACACAGTTTTAGGATCTTCCGCAACCCCACCGCTATTACAGCTTACTAATACCATAAATAAAGTCATTATTATTGCACTTATTCTTTTTCTCATTTTTTTACGTGCCTCCTTTATTGCTCTATTTAAGTAAAAGAGCCGGATATAAATAAGGAAATACCTCTCATGCATCAAGAAAGATAGAGCATTCTACTTAAATGACTTTATTTGATTATGTATTTCTTATTAATTATCAGTTACTAACAGTAGATTTAGGGACACTCTGATAAGGCCTTATAGGGATATCATTAGCATTAATTTTTATAGCTTCTTTAACTGTTTTAAGTACTTCATCAAGAGTTTTCTTTATCGCAATAATTAGGGTATCTAATGCCTGAATCACTACACTTACTGCCGCTCCTTCAAATGCAAGCACAACATCATTAAATTCAGTATTAGCAACACCACCCTTAGCTCATTGAACGCTATAGCTCCTGCTACAACTGCATCTTTGGGAACAACACTAACAACAGCTTTTCCTTCTTTAAGTATTACGTCTACAATTGCCTTAATTCCCTTTATTGGGTTTGTAACATCGCCAGCAGCACCCCCCCACAGCAGAGTTAGCAACATTACCAATCGGGTCACTATCAGTACCAATAGCCTCACTTGCTTTGCTACGTCAATGATCTTATCAAGCATGTCATAACTAGTTTGTTTGCTGCGGTTTCTGATTTTTAGCTTGGTCTTAACCTGCCCTTGACTTTAAAATGCAAATGACTCAAATCCTTCAAACATTTTTTTATTAAAATGGGTTTACTTTTTAGTTACAATTGCGTTATTATAAATGACAGTAACTCATAAACAAGGGGATTAAAC
>NZ_CP073141.1 GCF_023035675.1 Borrelia hermsii DAH
TAGTTAATTAATTTTTAGTATAGAATAGCCAAATAATCATTATTATATCATAAATGATTCCCAATTATCCAACAAATGTTTAAGCAAAAACTTCTCAAGCTTTTGCTTATTTTTCACAAGAACCAATTGTTTCTCTTTGTCTTCCAAATTAAACCTAATAATAACGGGCTTACA
Organism: Borrelia hermsii DAH; assembly: GCF_023035675.1. Taxonomy (NCBI): domain Bacteria; kingdom Pseudomonadati; phylum Spirochaetota; class Spirochaetia; order Spirochaetales; family Borreliaceae; genus Borrelia; species Borrelia hermsii. Next base: position 175 of record NZ_CP073141.1, read on the forward strand.
CTCTGGGGGGCTCTTTTTAACTCTTATATCATTAATAATTTTATTCAAAGAACTCTGCATAATATCTTGCTCGCTTATATTCTCTTTTTCTAAATAAGCACCTATTTTAATATATCTGTATATCATAGTTCTACTGAATTTATAGTCTAGGCAAAATTCATAAAAATTATCATATCCATCGAATCTGTATAATTTATTCTTCTTTATCTCATAAAGCGCTTTGGCCAATTCTACCCTATTAACAGCTTCTTCTAAGGTCCGGGCCTTAATTTCTTCCTTAAGCTGCCTATATCTTAATCGAGCCTTTTCTTTGCCAGAATCACTCTCAACTCGAGTTACATCCCCCACCCTACTTTTAATAGTATTAAGTATGTCTATTTTCATTTTTATTCCTTCAACATAAATATTTGTAAACCAGTTTACAAATATTTATGTTGTCTTTATGTTTTCAATACCTTCAATAACTTCAGCCACTTTTAAATATTCATTATAATATCTTTCGCTCTCCTGGGGCGCTAATCTATAAGTAATCATCTTCTGGATAGCAGCACTTCTATGAATTTTAATCGGAACATATTCTTGATAAAGCTGTTGCAAGCTATAGAAAAATTCTTTCTTTATTTTTCTATTTTCCTCATAAAGAGTTTGAATAACATAATAACTCTTAAAATCCTGTTTCTGATAAGCACTAATAATCTCTTGCATTTTACTTTTCAAAATATCATAGCTCTCAATTGCCCAGAGCTCTGCTGGCAAAGGAATAACAACCTTAGTAGCAATCATCAAAGAATTAATAAGCTCTTTATTAACTGAGGGGGGAGTATCAATTAATATATAATCATATTCATCGAAATAAGGTGTCAAAATCGTTTTCAACTTATACTCCTGCCCAATAATATTCTCTCCTGAAAATTGAGAAAGCTTAATATGCGATGGAGCAAAGTGTAAATCATCTGTTATCTCATGTACAATACTCATAAAAGACTTTTTAGACTTTAATACTTCGTAAATATTATATTCTCTTATATCTATTTTGTTTTCAAAATAAGGAAGGAAATAAGAAGTAATACTAGCCTGGGAATCAATATCTATAAGCAAAGTTTTATACCTTTTAGAAAAAATAAATCCCAACATTATCGCTGTTACACTTTTGCCAACTCCGCCCTTAATCGAAGAAATAGCTATAACATCTCTCATCTTATACCCCTAGAATCTAAACACTTAAATCTCTTATCATAAAAAAGTTTATCCAAATTATCCTCAGCGACTAAGAGTTCCTCGGACAAAGAATTAACAACGCCAATATCTTTTGCCCTAACCGAAATATTAAGCTTTTTAATCTTATTTTTTATTGTAAAATAGGAGATATTGTTAACCTTAGCCAAAAAAAGAGGAGTATAATATTTTTTCCCCTCATATTCAATGAAAAACTCTTTCAAATTTGTTTTCTCTGTCAAGCTCAACTACCCTTTTGTCATTCTTTCTTTAACTTACACTTAATAAGATTTTGAGCCTCTTCACTTAAAAGCAACTCTCTTTTCTTAAAGAATAAATCCTTAGAAGAAATTATGCCTTCAATCTTATTTTTTTTTATATATCTCGAGAGATAAGAAGAATCGCTGTATCCCATCTCTCTTGAAAATTCTTTAAGGTTTTTTAAAGAATTTAAAAAATTTAGCGTAATTCGCACGAAATTCTATCTCCTAAATAAGTTTTCATTAATAGCACAACTTATTGTCTAACATAACTAACTTTATTATAAACTATGAACATCATTTTGTAAATCAAATTGACAAAATAACTTTTTTGGTATATAAATTAGTATATATAAATTATATTAATAATTATCTTGTTCTTTAAATAAAACTAGAGACAAAAAAGACCTATAATAAAGGTCTTAAACAAACTGAAATAAAGGATAAATCGATGAAAAATTTAAATTTCTTTTTACATAATAACAGCAAACTCAAGAAAAATCAAGTTAGACTAATAAAACTAATTTCCATCCTAAAATATCTAAATAAAAACAGGTTAGGATATAACCAACAAGATATACTCAACTTAGCTAACTTTTTTCTAAAAAAAGAAGGTTACTCAGTAATTAAAATGAAAACATTACAAAAAGACTTGGGCTTCCTCAAAAAAAACCATGTAATTAAAACATTCATAATAAGACTTGGGGAATACAAAGGTTCAAAAATAAAGTATATGCCAAAAAGAAACGCATATCAAATATTAAAGCAAGTACTCAATTCAACAGAAGAACTATTAGAAAAAACATTCAATATCATACATAAACTAAATAAACAGGAGAAAATCAAAAACAAAACCGAAGAAAAAAATAGAACAAAAAATAGCAGTGTATATAATATAATATATAATAATATAAATAATAAGAAAAAAATAGAAAGAGCAACGAATAGACAACAGCAAATAAAAGAAAAAATAGTAAAAAAGTACACATTGCAAGGGGATACACAACGGGAAACTACCAAAGTCTGATAACAACAAAAATAAAAGGGAATGAAAAAACCAATGCACAAACCAAAATTAAAAAGAAAGAAATATCTACACAAGTATAGAGCCAAAAACTTTCAATTCTTGAAGCTTATATAATACCCTAAAGAGGGTATCAGAAAGAATACAAAAAAGCAAAGATGCAAAAGAAAGACCTCATAATAAAAACACTAGCAAAAACTTATCAAATAACTACAATAATCAAAACACTAATAACAAAAAGACAATAAAAGATCAAAATTGTAAAAACAACCAATCTCAAACAAAGGCTTGGAAAAAACAAAGCCTAAATAATAAAAGACAAAACCCTAAAGCATAGCAAAGAATATTTTAAAAATTAAGAATGGTAGAATAAAAAGCAACAAAGAAAGCACATCTTGTCCATCAAAGTTTATCAACGTATTATGAATTTTGCAAAAATTATGGTGACATTAGCACTCTTTCTCTTAAGAGCATCACCAAAGTCCCAGTAAAACATACTAATATTAACCTTAAAAGCAAATAAATTCGGTTCATTCATTACTTTTTATCATATCGTCAGGTAATGAATGGATTACAAAATCAAATAATCGTTGTAATTTTGGATTGCTTATTGGCAAATAAAACTCGCCAAACTTGATGTATGCAATTTTATTCACAACAGTGCATTTGTAAACGGATTTCTTGGGAGGGGGGGGATAATATAATATCCTGAATGATAACTTTAGAATTTAAGTAAAAAAGGCTAATAAGCAAACAAAAAAATAACATTATGCTTAAACAAGGGACTTCAAAAAAGAATACTTACAGTGGGGATGTTTCAATTGAATCTTTCTTAAGGGAAGAATTTATATGCAAAATAAGAACTTTTTTCCTATCAATTCAAACTCAACATACAAATTACTTAGCAAATGGCATTACATTACAATACGACATTTTCTCAATCAACGAATTTTTTCTTTTAAAGCAAGTGTTTAAACTGGTAGTTTAGATTTTTGTCGGTATATTTACAATATACCTAAATCTAGGCACGGATTACGGCCCATGCAAATAAAAAGAAAACCCCTTGGGGAAGGGGATTATTTAAAAGAATGTATGGTATGAAGTAAATATTGATAATAAATTCTTTTAATTTTAAAAAAGGAGAATATTTAATAATTAAGTATTAGTTCAAAAATTAATCATTTTCAAGTTTTTCCAAAACATTACTCAATATTTTTCTCAAAATTTTAAATAGATGTACCAATAATCATTAATGATCCTGTAATTTCGAGTCATAAAGACAAAGTTACCATTGTTTTAATGATCCGATTAAATTGCAATATAACTTTGAAGCAATTAGTCAAAATTATTCTTAGAGCAATAGGAACAGAAGGATTTCAATAACTTCATGGACGACCTTTCTAAAGAATACAAAGGCATGAATATAAGGTGCCTTACAGGGAACATTTGACTTCAAACTTTATGTCCCATTAATGCCGTTATCGTAAAATCTTGTTCTATACAGGAGAAGTAAAAAGCTCTCTAATATTAACAATGGTAATTTATTGGGCTTCAAATATTAGGAAAAGGTTCGTTATGCCCTCATATTTGGTATTAATAATATGATGAATTTGTTAGAAAAGGGGGAAACACGTGCTTTTAGATTTTTATTATTGCTAAATAGCTAAGGGCCTTAAAAGACAGTGAAAATATTTATTGTAAATATGATATAGGATTTGCGATTAGTTTGTATGTGAAACACAGAGACTCAGTTTGTCGACTTTCAGATTGAGCCTTCTAAATATTGACCGCATTAATAACAGCACACTTGCAAGTTCAACATTGATAATTTCCTTGTATTTATTTTACGGAAATAACGACAATATGTTTTACTATAATTTTTAGATTTACAGTTTCTATTTTGCCAAAAGAATTACAATATATTGGGAGGAATAAATAGATTATTATGATATATGTTTGTTTGGGGGCATATATTTTTTAGAATGCAAGAAAAGAAAGTCCCTACTCCTATGTCTTGTTTTGGAGAGGATTAATAGGAGTGTTGGGGACTGTTGATAGAATTCTTTCTACCGTATTTATATATGTTTATAATATTATTTTATTTTTTTAATTTTGTAAATATTTTTAAACAATTTTATTATATTCGATATCAATACCCAAGATTTTTTGACACAATCAACAGTACAAACAAGTTGCTAACAGGTTGATATTCGGATGTTATTGCCACCGTTTGCCATCGGGATTTATACTAAATACATTTGCACTTATTCTCCTGCTTTAAATCATGATCAAGCTTTTTTATTGCTTTCATAAGTCTCATTTGACCCATTTGCAAGGCAGAAATTTTTCTCCTCTTATTTCTAAAATTTAATTCTTGGTTTATTTTTTTATTCAATTCTTGCATTTCTTTAATTTCTAAGGCACTTGGTTCATAATCGATCCACTTTTTATCTACCCACCCCTTTTCCCATTCATAATATCCTTCATTGTAGTTAGTTCCATTAGACTCATCAAAATGCCTTGAAAGGGCTGATATTACTTTTACGCCGTACTGAAGCATTTTCTCTGTTTCCGTCTTTGCAATAAATTCATCATAATCATAAGTTTTGCCCGTTTGCATATTAATGATATCAACAATTAACTTAAAGGTATTTATGCAGTTCATTGCAATATTGCCAAATGGGAGATCTGGACTACTTAGACATTTAATATTGACTTCATATTTATTCTTTAAGCTTTTAGGTATTTTGAAGAAGTCAACTATAAATCCATCGACTTTGGATTTATAGTTTGCTTCATATTGAGAATTTCCGAAAAAGGTTTCACGATTACCCTCGGTCATGTAATTATCATAATCCAGTATCATAGGCAGTTTTCTTTCTCGGGCATTATATTGTTTAATATTTCTCATCTCATATCCTCAGAAATCAAAATTCTTTTTTTATCTTTATATCATACATTATTATAATATATATTAAATAAGAATGGGTATAAATAGCTGATAATTTTTTAGTCTAAAATTTTTTGCTTGTTTAACAGGGGATTGATATTCATTTACCTGAAATTATTATTTTTATATTTGATATTGTTTTTTTGCTGGCTTGCAATATACTTAATTTATCTTTAACCTTTAACCATTTATAAGAAGCTTTGAGCGAGCAATTTTCTCAAGGCTTCTTATTGCTTTATCTTCTATACAGAACAATAATACAGCTATGCCGGGTTACTTTTATAGAGTTGTTGATATAATCTGATTATTCTAAACTCAGTGAGTTTGAATTGATTATATCCTTTAATTAACAAGTTGTCTATTATTATGTTCTCATGATTATTTACAAAGGATAGGGGTAGTTTATGCAGAAAGTATTTTCTTTGATTAGCAATCTTTTTGTGTAATCTGGCAACCCTTAATCTAGCTTGGTCTCTATTATTTTAGCATTTCTTCTTCTTATATAATCCTCCTTATCTTCTTTGGTATTTTTTGAGCTTATTCTCACTTTTATTAAATAGTAATTCTTGATGCTATATCAATATAATAATGTACTTCAAACATATTGCTTGATTAACAGTCGTTTGATCAAAAAGACTTAAAAGTGTGAGTCAGATCCAATAGATAGTAAAATATAAGTACTTGTGCATAAATCACTCTAATAACTTTTTCTAAAAAATTAGAATCAATTCAAACTCACTGAGTTTAGAATAATCAGATTATATCAACAACTCTATAAAAGTAACCCGGCATAGCTGTATTATTGTTCTGTATAGAAGATAAAGCAATAAGAAGCCTTGAGAAAATTGCTCGCTCAAAGCTTCTTATAAATGGTTAAAGGTTAAAGATAAATTAAGTATATTGCAAGCCAGCAAAAAAACAATATCAAATATAAAAATAATAATTTCAGGTAAATGAATATCAATCCCCTGTTAAACAAGCAAAAAATTTTAGACTAAAAAATTATCAGCTATTTATACCCATTCTTATTTAATATATATTATAATAATGTATGATATAAAGATAAAAAAAGAATTTTGATTTCTGAGGATATGAGATGAGAAATATTAAACAATATAATGCCCGAGAAAGAAAACTGCCTATGATACTGGATTATGATAATTACATGACCGAGGGTAATCGTGAAACCTTTTTCGGAAATTCTCAATATGAAGCAAACTATAAATCCAAAGTCGATGGATTTATAGTTGACTTCTTCAAAATACCTAAAAGCTTAAAGAATAAATATGAAGTCAATATTAAATGTCTAAGTAGTCCAGATCTCCCATTTGGCAATATTGCAATGAACTGCATAAATACCTTTAAGTTAATTGTTGATATCATTAATATGCAAACGGGCAAAACTTATGATTATGATGAATTTATTGCAAAGACGGAAACAGAGAAAATGCTTCAGTACGGCGTAAAAGTAATATCAGCCCTTTCAAGGCATTTTGATGAGTCTAATGGAACTAACTACAATGAAGGATATTATGAATGGGAAAAGGGGTGGGTAGATAAAAAGTGGATCGATTATGAACCAAGTGCCTTAGAAATTAAAGAAATGCAAGAATTGAATAAAAAAATAAACCAAGAATTAAATTTTAGAAATAAGAGGAGAAAAATTTCTGCCTTGCAAATGGGTCAAATGAGACTTATGAAAGCAATAAAAAAGCTTGATCATGATTTAAAGCAGGAGAATAAGTGCAAATGTATTTAGTATAAATCCCGATGGCAAACGGTGGCAATAACATCCGAATATCAACCTGTTAGCAACTTGTTTGTACTGTTGATTGTGTCAAAAAATCTTGGGTATTGATATCGAATATAATAAAATTGTTTAAAAATATTTACAAAATTAAAAAAATAAAATAATATTATAAACATATATAAATACGGTAGAAAGAATTCTATCAACAGTCCCCAACACTCCTATTAATCCTCTCCAAAACAAGACATAGGAGTAGGGACTTTCTTTTCTTGCATTCTAAAAAATATATGCCCCCAAACAAACATATATCATAATAATCTATTTATTCCTCCCAATATATTGTAATTCTTTTGGCAAAATAGAAACTGTAAATCTAAAAATTATAGTAAAACATATTGTCGTTATTTCCGTAAAATAAATACAAGGAAATTATCAATGTTGAACTTGCAAGTGTGCTGTTATTAATGCGGTCAATATTTAGAAGGCTCAATCTGAAAGTCGACAAACTGAGTCTCTGTGTTTCACATACAAACTAATCGCAAATCCTATATCATATTTACAATAAATATTTTCACTGTCTTTTAAGGCCCTTAGCTATTTAGCAATAATAAAAATCTAAAAGCACGTGTTTCCCCCTTTTCTAACAAATTCATCATATTATTAATACCAAATATGAGGGCATAACGAACCTTTTCCTAATATTTGAAGCCCAATAAATTACCATTGTTAATATTAGAGAGCTTTTTACTTCTCCTGTATAGAACAAGATTTTACGATAACGGCATTAATGGGACATAAAGTTTGAAGTCAAATGTTCCCTGTAAGGCACCTTATATTCATGCCTTTGTATTCTTTAGAAAGGTCGTCCATGAAGTTATTGAAATCCTTCTGTTCCTATTGCTCTAAGAATAATTTTGACTAATTGCTTCAAAGTTATATTGCAATTTAATCGGATCATTAAAACAATGGTAACTTTGTCTTTATGACTCGAAATTACAGGATCATTAATGATTATTGGTACATCTATTTAAAATTTTGAGAAAAATATTGAGTAATGTTTTGGAAAAACTTGAAAATGATTAATTTTTGAACTAATACTTAATTATTAAATATTCTCCTTTTTTAAAATTAAAAGAATTTATTATCAATATTTACTTCATACCATACATTCTTTTAAATAATCCCCTTCCCCAAGGGGTTTTCTTTTTATTTGCATGGGCCGTAATCCGTGCCTAGATTTAGGTATATTGTAAATATACCGACAAAAATCTAAACTACCAGTTTAAACACTTGCTTTAAAAGAAAAAATTCGTTGATTGAGAAAATGTCGTATTGTAATGTAATGCCATTTGCTAAGTAATTTGTATGTTGAGTTTGAATTGATAGGAAAAAAGTTCTTATTTTGCATATAAATTCTTCCCTTAAGAAAGATTCAATTGAAACATCCCCACTGTAAGTATTCTTTTTTGAAGTCCCTTGTTTAAGCATAATGTTATTTTTTTGTTTGCTTATTAGCCTTTTTTACTTAAATTCTAAAGTTATCATTCAGGATATTATATTATCCCCCCCCTCCCAAGAAATCCGTTTACAAATGCACTGTTGTGAATAAAATTGCATACATCAAGTTTGGCGAGTTTTATTTGCCAATAAGCAATCCAAAATTACAACGATTATTTGATTTTGTAATCCATTCATTACCTGACGATATGATAAAAAGTAATGAATGAACCGAATTTATTTGCTTTTAAGGTTAATATTAGTATGTTTTACTGGGACTTTGGTGATGCTCTTAAGAGAAAGAGTGCTAATGTCACCATAATTTTTGCAAAATTCATAATACGTTGATAAACTTTGATGGACAAGATGTGCTTTCTTTGTTGCTTTTTATTCTACCATTCTTAATTTTTAAAATATTCTTTGCTATGCTTTAGGGTTTTGTCTTTTATTATTTAGGCTTTGTTTTTTCCAAGCCTTTGTTTGAGATTGGTTGTTTTTACAATTTTGATCTTTTATTGTCTTTTTGTTATTAGTGTTTTGATTATTGTAGTTATTTGATAAGTTTTTGCTAGTGTTTTTATTATGAGGTCTTTCTTTTGCATCTTTGCTTTTTTGTATTCTTTCTGATACCCTCTTTAGGGTATTATATAAGCTTCAAGAATTGAAAGTTTTTGGCTCTATACTTGTGTAGATATTTCTTTCTTTTTAATTTTGGTTTGTGCATTGGTTTTTTCATTCCCTTTTATTTTTGTTGTTATCAGACTTTGGTAGTTTCCCGTTGTGTATCCCCTTGCAATGTGTACTTTTTTACTATTTTTTCTTTTATTTGCTGTTGTCTATTCGTTGCTCTTTCTATTTTTTTCTTATTATTTATATTATTATATATTATATTATATACACTGCTATTTTTTGTTCTATTTTTTTCTTCGGTTTTGTTTTTGATTTTCTCCTGTTTATTTAGTTTATGTATGATATTGAATGTTTTTTCTAATAGTTCTTCTGTTGAATTGAGTACTTGCTTTAATATTTGATATGCGTTTCTTTTTGGCATATACTTTATTTTTGAACCTTTGTATTCCCCAAGTCTTATTATGAATGTTTTAATTACATGGTTTTTTTTGAGGAAGCCCAAGTCTTTTTGTAATGTTTTCATTTTAATTACTGAGTAACCTTCTTTTTTTTAGAAAAAAGTTAGCTAAGTTGAGTATATCTTGTTGGTTATATCCTAACCTGTTTTTATTTAGATATTTTAGGATGGAAATTAGTTTTATTAGTCTAACTTGATTTTTCTTGAGTTTGCTGTTATTATGTAAAAAGAAATTTAAATTTTTCATCGATTTATCCTTTATTTCAGTTTGTTTAAGACCTTTATTATAGGTCTTTTTTGTCTCTAGTTTTATTTAAAGAACAAGATAATTATTAATATAATTTATATATACTAATTTATATACCAAAAAAGTTATTTTGTCAATTTGATTTACAAAATGATGTTCATAGTTTATAATAAAGTTAGTTATGTTAGACAATAAGTTGTGCTATTAATGAAAACTTATTTAGGAGATAGAATTTCGTGCGAATTACGCTAAATTTTTTAAATTCTTTAAAAAACCTTAAAGAATTTTCAAGAGAGATGGGATACAGCGATTCTTCTTATCTCTCGAGATATATAAAAAAAAATAAGATTGAAGGCATAATTTCTTCTAAGGATTTATTCTTTAAGAAAAGAGAGTTGCTTTTAAGTGAAGAGGCTCAAAATCTTATTAAGTGTAAGTTAAAGAAAGAATGACAAAAGGGTAGTTGAGCTTGACAGAGAAAACAAATTTGAAAGAGTTTTTCATTGAATATGAGGGGAAAAAATATTATACTCCTCTTTTTTTGGCTAAGGTTAACAATATCTCCTATTTTACAATAAAAAATAAGATTAAAAAGCTTAATATTTCGGTTAGGGCAAAAGATATTGGCGTTGTTAATTCTTTGTCCGAGGAACTCTTAGTCGCTGAGGATAATTTGGATAAACTTTTTTATGATAAGAGATTTAAGTGTTTAGATTCTAGGGGTATAAGATGAGAGATGTTATAGCTATTTCTTCGATTAAGGGCGGAGTTGGCAAAAGTGTAACAGCGATAATGTTGGGATTTATTTTTTCTAAAAGGTATAAAACTTTGCTTATAGATATTGATTCCCAGGCTAGTATTACTTCTTATTTCCTTCCTTATTTTGAAAACAAAATAGATATAAGAGAATATAATATTTACGAAGTATTAAAGTCTAAAAAGTCTTTTATGAGTATTGTACATGAGATAACAGATGATTTACACTTTGCTCCATCGCATATTAAGCTTTCTCAATTTTCAGGAGAGAATATTATTGGGCAGGAGTATAAGTTGAAAACGATTTTGACACCTTATTTCGATGAATATGATTATATATTAATTGATACTCCCCCCTCAGTTAATAAAGAGCTTATTAATTCTTTGATGATTGCTACTAAGGTTGTTATTCCTTTGCCAGCAGAGCTCTGGGCAATTGAGAGCTATGATATTTTGAAAAGTAAAATGCAAGAGATTATTAGTGCTTATCAGAAACAGGATTTTAAGAGTTATTATGTTATTCAAACTCTTTATGAGGAAAATAGAAAAATAAAGAAAGAATTTTTCTATAGCTTGCAACAGCTTTATCAAGAATATGTTCCGATTAAAATTCATAGAAGTGCTGCTATCCAGAAGATGATTACTTATAGATTAGCGCCCCAGGAGAGCGAAAGATATTATAATGAATATTTAAAAGTGGCTGAAGTTATTGAAGGTATTGAAAACATAAAGACAACATAAATATTTGTAAACTGGTTTACAAATATTTATGTTGAAGGAATAAAAATGAAAATAGACATACTTAATACTATTAAAAGTAGGGTGGGGGATGTAACTCGAGTTGAGAGTGATTCTGGCAAAGAAAAGGCTCGATTAAGATATAGGCAGCTTAAGGAAGAAATTAAGGCCCGGACCTTAGAAGAAGCTGTTAATAGGGTAGAATTGGCCAAAGCGCTTTATGAGATAAAGAAGAATAAATTATACAGATTCGATGGATATGATAATTTTTATGAATTTTGCCTAGACTATAAATTCAGTAGAACTATGATATACAGATATATTAAAATAGGTGCTTATTTAGAAAAAGAGAATATAAGCGAGCAAGATATTATGCAGAGTTCTTTGAATAAAATTATTAATGATATAAGAGTTAAAAAGAGCCCCCCAGAGTGTAAGCCCGTTATTATTAGGTTTAATTTGGAAGACAAAGAGAAACAATTGGTTCTTGTGAAAAATAAGCAAAAGCTTGAGAAGTTTTTGCTTAAACATTTGTTGGATAATTGGGAATCATTTATGATATAATAATGATTATTTGGCTATTCTATACTAAAAATTAATTAACTA